>CALBET010000244.1 GCA_937888665.1 uncultured Acidobacteriota bacterium | reverse complement strand
GAGCAGCTCCAGTGCGCGGGTGAAACGGCCACGGCTCGCTTCTCGCGATGCGGTTTCGTATCGGTTGGTGGGCGCGGAGTGTGACGTTGGCACGACTGATTCCTAGCGCACAAGTGGAAGGAGCTTGATCGGTTCTGGGGTCTTGGCGCGTCGCTGTTGACGACCGGCGTCGAAAGGGTTGCTTGAGTTGCAATCGCGTTGGGGCGCCGCGGTGGCGCCGACCGGTATGGTCGGGTCGGCCTGCACAATTGCTCGCGCCGTAGTTGGGGCGTCACGCACCACCCACTCGGCGATAAGTTGGGAAATGAGACGGTCCGCCCGCGGCACAATGACCACGTGGTCGGTCGTCGCGACGAACACGTCCGCGGCCGTGGGGGGCGACGTAGCGCCGGAGTGGTTTTGCGAGATGTCCATGGCGTGGTCGGCGGGCATGCGTGGGTCATATGACCGACCGGACGCGACACGACCGCAGGGGCGGGCACGGCACCGGATTCTCGACGGCAAGCGAGCGACCGCGATTCGGAACGAGCCTCGACCGCGGATGTGCGCGAATGTTTGACTGACGGTTGACCCCAGACGATGACCCGGCATCTCGTGTTCCGTGGTTCGCCGCCCCCTAAGCTACCTGGGCGTCTCAAATGAGACGCGTCGGAGGGGGTGGCCCCCCTGGCACGCGAACTGCAGTACCGCAGACACGAGTGCCGGGGGGCATGATTTGTTATCGGTCGGGACTGGCTCCGGCATCACAGACGGGCCAATAAGGTCTGTCGAGACGACTTGTCACGCCACACGAGCCTGTTGACATGCACGTATCACCCGATAACTGAGGCAGGAAGCGTACCAATATGCATTTGCCGAACAACTTATGTCAGTTTGGGACAACTGGGTCTGTTTCTGGGCGTGGCCAGGCAGGCATTTCTGCGACCGGGGTGGTCTGGAAACGAGCCACACAGGGCAAGCGATTAGCCACTGAACCCGCGTCGTAGCGCGACAAGACCCCATGCCGCGAATCATACGCTGTTCAATGGCGCTCCTGCTTGGCGGCTTGACCCTGGCCGCTTGCGGCGGTGGTCCCGGCGAAGAGCCGCTGACCGGTCGGCCGGGCGGCAGCGGGGCGGTGGCGGGTACCGTTCGCGGCGAGCCACGGACCTTCAATCACCTGTTGGCCGTCGAGAACGAATCCATTCTGGTCTCTCGATTGACGCAGGCCGGCCTGGTGCGCATCAACCGGACCACCGACGAGGTCGAGCCGTGGTTGGCCGAGGGCTGGACCAGTGCGGACGACGGCGTGACCCACACCCTAGCGCTACGACGTGATTTGGCTTTTTCCGACGGTGAGCCCTTCACGTCGGCTGACGTGCTGTTCACGTTCGAAGCGCTCTATGACGACGCGGTCGGGAGCGCGCTCGCCGACTCGCTGCGCTTCGACGGTCTGCCTATCGAGGTCGAGGCGCCGGACGAGAGCACCGTGGTGGTCCGGTTCCCGGTACCCTACAGTCCGGGCGTGCGGGTGCTCGACAGTCTCCCGATGTTACCGAGGCACCGGCTGGAGCCGGCGCTGCGCGACGGCACGCTCCAGGACGCATGGGGGGTGACGACCCCGCCGGAGGAGCTGACGGGGATGGGCCCGTTCGCGCTCGAATCCTACGTTCCGGGGCAACGTCTGGTATTCGCCAGAAACACGAGATACTGGCGACACGATGACGCGGGAGTGCAGTTGCCGTACCTCGACCGCATTACGCTCGAGATCGTCTCCGACCAGAACGCGGAAATGCTCCGGTTGCAGACCGGAGAAGTCGACTTTGTGTCGGGCCGTGTCCGCGCCGAGGACTTCGGCAATGTAGCCCGCGCGGCACGCGACGGGAAGGTCCAGCTGTACAATCTGGGGGTTGACGTCAACGCGGACTTCCTGTGTTTCAACCTGCGTCCCGAGGCGATGGATGATGACCCGCGCCGCCCGTGGTTGCAGCACCGCGATTGGAGGCTGGCGGTCTCTCATGCCGTCGACCGTGTCACATTCGCCAATACGGTCTACCTGGGTCTCGCTCAGCCCGCCTACGGTCCCATCACGCCCGGGAATCAGACCTGGTTCACTCCGGATCTCCCCACCTTTGACTACGACCTGGAGCGAGCGAACGCGCTCCTCGCTGGGCTTGGGCTCACCGATCGAGACGGAGACGGGCTACGGGAGGATTCCAACGGCTATCCGGTGCGGTTCGCGTTGTTGACCCAGCAGGGCAACTCGGCTCGCGAACGTGCGGCGCAGGTGCTTCAGGCCGACCTGGGGCAACTCGGCATCGGGGTCGATGTGGTGCCGATCGAGTTCGGTGCGCTCATCGAGCGGATTACGTCGATGAACTTCGATGCTGCGTATTTCGGGTTCCTGGCCAGTGACACCGATCCGGCTGGGAACCTCGATTTCTGGCTGAGCTCAGGAGCGGGCCATCTCTGGAACCCCAGCCAGCCGACCCCTGCGACCCAGTGGGAAGCTCGTATCGACCAGCTCGCCGGTGAGCAGCTGCGCGATGCAGATATGGACCGGCGTCTGGAGCTGTTTGACGAGATCCAGACGATATTTGCCGACAACCAGCCATTGCTGTATTTCGCGGCGCCCCGGCTGTCGATCGTGACCTCGGCACGGATGGCGAATGTCGCACCGTCAGTCATGAGACCGCACGTTCTCTGGAACTCCGACACGCTCGCTGTTATCGGCCGTGAGTGAGCAGGAGCGGACTCTATGGCATGGTAGGCCTCGAGTGGCACGTCTTGATCGTCCGAAGGTCGACTACTGCCGGACGCATTTTCACGTCAGGAGCATCGTCGTGACTGTTGATCCACGTCGGCGACCCGGTCGCCGGAATGGCCTTGTTGTCCTTCGAGGTGCGGCCTATATCGTCTCGCGACCGGGCTCGGTGGAACCGTCAGTTCCACAGACTCCGGTCGTGGGAGATGCGCCCGTTGGCGGGACGGACCTCCCCGACGTGAACTTCGATCGCCTCACGGCTATCGGCCGTCGGGCTCGCTGGGTCTCGCTACCGCCTACGGTACCGTCAAACAGCTTGGGGGCCATGTCTTCGTCGACAGCGAGATAGGGCGTGGCAGCCGATTCAGCATCTACCTTCCGCAGACGGATGAGTTGCCGAGAGCGCTCGAGGCTACCGTGAAGGCCGAGCGCGCACCGACCGGGACGGAGACGATCCTGCTGGTGGAGGACGAGGCGCGGTATCCCGGCCTTCCGGTGGTCTTCATCTCCGGCTACGGAGCGAGCAGCGTCCAGGAGCAAGGTATCGACGCCATGCGGGATGTGCTGCTCGAGAAGCCGTTCGGACCGGACGTGTTGCTACGAACGGTACGTGGCGCGCTGGATGCGGACTCGAATTCGACGCGCAACCGGGCGTCGGTATGATGAGTCCGTTCGTCTCGTTTCTCGCGCGTCGGGTGCTGTTCGCGCTGCTGCTCGTATTGGTTGTGTCCTCAGGGACGATGTGGCTCGCCCATCTTGCGCCCGGCGACTACGCGACTCAGTTGAGGGGCCCCGGCGTCAGCGCCGAAACACTGGCGCGGGAGCGAGAGCGTCTCGGCCTGGATCGGTCACTGGCCGAGCAGTATCGTGACTGGCTGGTCGGTCTGGCGCGGTTCGACCTCGGCACCTCCTACCGCTTCGCGCGCCCCGTGAAGGACCTCGTCGGTGAGCGCGCCGGCAACACCGCAGTGCTGGCGGGTACGGCGTTGCTGATTGCGACCGGTGTCGGGTTGCCGCTCGGCGTGATCGCGGGCAGCAGTTCGGCGAGTGTGCTGGTATCGACGATTCGTGGAGTCTCAGTCTTCGGCTTGTCGCTGCCGCCGCTGCTGACCTCTATTCTGTTCGCGTTGTTTGCCGCGCGAACCGGCTGGTTTCCGATCGGCGGGATGACGAGCGTACGCGCTGTCGATCCGAGTCTGCCGGCCAGACTCCTCGACATTGGGTGGCATCTGGTGCTGCCCTCACTCGCGCTGGCGTTACCGATCGCCGCGACGCTCGAACGTCTGCTCGCGCGGTCGATGCGCGAGACGCTCGATGAGCCATTCATTCTGGCGGCGCTCGCCCGCGGTATCCCTCGGCGCCGCGTCGTGTGGCGGCATGCGCTGAGGGTGGCCATCCGTCCCGTCGCCGGGATCTATGGTGTGATCGTCGGCAGTCTGCTCAGTGGGTCGTTCGCCGTCGAAATCGTCACGTCCTGGCCGGGACTCGGAGGGTTGATGTTCGAGGCCCTCAAGTCTCGGGATGTCCAGCTGGTTGCAGGGTGCGCCGCGATCGGGTCGGTGTTCCTCGCGTGCGGGAACCTGATGTCTGATCTGGGGCTTGCCATCGCTGACCCGAGGCTGCGAGAAGAGTAGAGCAGGAGACGAAGATGGAGTCCGTGACGCGAATGTTCGGCGCCATCATTCTGGGCGTCGCCCTTGTGGGTGTGCTGGCCGCCCCGTGGCTGGCGCCTCATCCGGGCGCCCAGCAGTTTCGCGACTACCTCTACGCGCCGCCGATGCGGGTGCGGGTCATCGATGCCGATGGTCGGTGGCGGGCGCCGTTCGTGCATCGCTGGCGGCTGGCGGACCGCGTGATACGCACCTTCGACGAGGACCGATCCGAGCATTACTCGCTCCGGTGGTTCGTTGACGGCCGCGTGGTTGGCCTCGACCCGGCGGCGGGGCAACCGCTGCTGCTGCTGGGTGGAGACGCGCTGGGACGCGACCTGCTGTCCCGG
>CALBET010000243.1 GCA_937888665.1 uncultured Acidobacteriota bacterium | reverse complement strand
CTGGTCCCCGATGGCCACTTTCAAGACCCCCCTCTTAGTGACCATCCGGACGCCAACACCCTTGGCTCCGCCCAACGGCGGCACCGCCATGTCGCGGTCCCCGATGCTCGTCGTCTCAAACGGCGTGGTGTCGCAGAGCGCGGGCGCCGTGGCCTACGAGTTTAATCTGGACGACGAAGGCCCGACCTTCCCCCGCCCCGCCGCGTTCAGCGTACTGCGAGACCCGAGCGGAACCACTCGGGCACAGTTCGAGGACCCGCTGGCGCTCGGCACCATGTATTGGTGGCGCGTCCGAGCGACCAACGGGACCGTGACCAGCCCGTGGTCGCAGACCTTCACGTTCATGACGCCGACCACCACCGGCGGCCCCCGTACCCCAGACCCCCCGCCAGGACAGAGACTCCCCCTGCCCAACCGCGCGGGCACCGTGGCGCAGTTGGCGAGCACATTCCCGGCGGAATTCGCCGACTCGTGTCAGGAAGACGGCGGCAGCTGGGACTTCATGGACCTTGTCGTCGAGGAACTGCGGGAAGAGGACACGCGGTGGGGCTACAACTGCAAGCGGGGCAACTGTAACGACGTCTCACTCGACGTCATCACCTATCACAACGGCGCAGGCCCGAGTGATGGCAGCCAGTCGGTCTACGTCATCGACATCATTCTTGGTCACTGTGGACCGAATCCAGTGCCGACCTGGATCGACCAGACCGGCACCGGTGTTGCCGGCTTCGTGTACCCGCGATAGTGCCGACGGACACGAACGGGATGGGCCGGGGCTAGAGTCTGTCGCCGTGCCTGACCGCTTCTACCGCTGGTTCTCGGAACGTCGGCTCACCGCCTTCGGCAGCGCCCGTCGGGGACGCATCGAACGGTCTCGTCTGGGTCTGCTCCAGGCCGCGATCGCCCCACCCGGCGACATGCTGGAAATCGGCCCTGGGACCGGGTCGCTGGCCGCCGGCGCCATCGCGGCGGGATGGCGGTATCGGGCCATCGAAGCCAGCCAGACACTGGCCGACGCGCTTCGGGCCCGGGGCCTTGACGTCACGGTCGCGTGGGCGCCGCCGATCGCGGCCGACGATGCCAGTTGCGACGTCGTCTATGCGGATCAGGTGCTCGAGCACATGTCCGGTATCGATGCGGCGCGCACGCTGGTCGCCGAGGCACTGCGAGCGTTGCGCCCGGGCGGCGTCTGCTTCATCGTGGTGCCGGACTACCTGAAGGAACGTACGTTCTTCTGGGACGTCGACTACACCCACAACTTCGTCACCACGGAACGTCGCGTTCGGCAGTTGCTGTATGACGGCGGCTTTGACGTGGAGCGTGTGGTCCGCAGCATCGGCGTCGCCACCGGTCTGTCCCGCGATCTGCTGGCGGCGGGCGCTCTGCTGGTCAATATCCCCGGGACGGACGCGCTGAGCCGCTACACCCGCACCGAAGACCTGCTGTTCCGCGTGCGCAAGAACCTGTTCGAAACCCTGACCTTCGTGGCCCGCAAACCCCTGACGTGAGTGCATCGCTGTGGCGCTCGGTCTGGCTGCGCGGGGCCGTCAGCGCGGCGATTCTGGCGTATCTCGTATCGAGCATCGAGATACGCGACGCCTGGACGGCCCTCACCGAGGTCCGCCTGCTCGTGTTGGTGGCGGTGATGGCGCTGGTCGGTGCCGACCGCTGCGTCATGATCGGGCGGTGGCTCCTGCTCTTGCGAGCCAGCGGCCACCAGGTCGCCCTGAAGTCGGTCGCGTGGATCTTCCTGGTCAGCTCCTTCGTCGGGAGCGCGCTCCCGGCCAGCGTGGGTGGCGACGCCGCGCGCGCCTTCACGCTGGCTCGTCGGACCGACGACCCGAGCGAAGCCGTCGCCTCGGTCGCCGTCGACCGCGTGTTCGGCATTTTGTCGCTGGCCGTTCTGGCCGTGTTCGGCGCCCTGCTCTGGGGCTCGGCCGCCGATGCCCTTCCGATGCGGGCCGTGTGGGCGATGGGGGGACTGGTGGCCGCCGGTGTGGCCGGCGTGTTCTGGGCCGACCGGCTGCTCCGACGACTGATGCCTGCCACCTGGCATGCGTCACGCGTGGGCGTGGCGCTGCTGGCACTGGCCGATGCGCTGTCCCGGTACCGTGGCCGCCGGGGGACGCTGGCCGGGGTGTTCGCCCTGTCGGTCCTGGTTCAGCTCCTTCGAGTGTTACAGGCCTACCTGCTCGGCCTTGGCCTCGGCATCGAGGTGACACTCGGGTACTACCTGGTGTTCATGCCGGTCGGCCTGCTGATGCTGCTGCTCCCGGTCTCGGTGGCCGGCGTCGGTCTGCCTCAAGGCGCCATCGTCTGGCTCCTGCGCCCCCAGGGGGTGCCCGACAGCCTCTCCTTCGCCCTCTCCACGCTGATCGTCCTCACCGGTCTGGCCGGAAACCTCCCGGGGGCCTGGCTTTACGCGCGGTCACGGAGGCGATAACATACCGACGGAATGCCACAAATCTACGCGGCCAAGTATCTCGCGCGAGCCGCCGCCGGGGTCCCTCGTGACCTCGCCAATGCCGCGATCGCGAGATTCAAGCCGATACACCCGACCGTCCTCATTTTCCACTGCACGTTTGTCTGTGACGCGCGGTGCGAAATGTGCAGCAACTGGAAACGGGGCGACCGCAAATCGGACATGTCGCTCAAGGAGATCGAGCGCACGTTCGAGTCTCCGTTCTGGAATTACATCGAGAACGCCAACGTCTCGGGCGGCGAGCCGACGACCCGCAACGACCTGGTCGACATTTGCCGGGTGATGCTGGACAAGATGCCGCGTCTGCGAAAATTCGGGCTCAATACCACCGGGTTGACCCCGCATCGGGCGATCCCGATGCTCACCGACATCGTCAAGCTGTGCGACGAGCGTGGCGTCATCTTCAGCTTCCGCGTCTCCATTGACGGCGTGGCCCAGATGCACAACGACGTCCGCAACGTGCCGCACGGGTTCGACAAGGCCAACGAAACCATCCGGGCGATGCAGGCGCTGCAAAAGCAGTATTCGTTCAACTTCGGGATTTCGACGACGATCTTCTCGCAGAATCTGAACGACGCCGACAACATCCTGAACTGGGCGCGTGGAGAGAACCTGGACATCGTCTTCAATATGGTGCGGTTTACCGACACCGCGCTCAGCAACCTGGACCTGGCTGACACCTGTAAACCGGTCGGAGACCAAGAAGAGCAGATGCGACAGTTCTTCCTGGACCGGGTCCGGATCGATCCGCTGCTCGACGGGCAGAACTACATCTACATGCACTACGCCGACATGATCGCCAACGGCTACCACCGGCTGGCCCCCTGCCCCTTTCAAACACAGGGCATCATGTTGAATCCGGATGGCGGCATGTTCTTCTGCGAGAACAGCGACGTCGTCGGCAACGTGCGCGACCAGGACCCGGGTGAGATCTATTTCAGCGACACGAGTCAGGCCCAGCGGAACCACGTGATCAGCCACGAGTGCCCGACCTGCTTGAGCCCCTGCCAAATGAACGTCGCGGCGATCAAACAGGTCGTGCCCTATGCGAAGTTCCTGGCCCGCGCGTCGCGCGAGAAGCGCAAGTACCGGCGGGTCGTCGCCGCGGCGCAGTCGGCGATCAGCCCGTAGACAACCCACCCCGCAAGGAGGCCTGACGTGATTATGCTGTGGGCTCTGACCGCGCTGTTGGCTCAGCCAGCGACACTGGACTTCGACTACTACACGGCGAACGTCGAACCGATCTTTCTACAGAAGAAGGCGGGGTTCACGCGCTGCGTGGTGTGCCACGCTGACGGCGGCGGCGTCTCGTTCCTCCAGGAACTGTCCCCAGACGCCGACACGTGGACCGCGGAGCAGTCGAGGTTGAATTTTGACGCGGTATCCCGGCTGGTGACACCCGGTGCGCCCAACACCAGCCGGCTCCTGCTACACCCGCTGGAACCGGATGCCGGCGGCGATGAGTTCCACAACGGCGGGCGGCAGTTCGCGTCACGGGACGACCCATGGTTCACAACGATCGAGGGCTGGGTACTCGGAGAGACCGGGAAATAGGGAGTTTCAACATGGCACTGACACACAGACAGTCCCGGACGCTGGCGGTGGCGGCGGCACTCGCGCTCCTGCCGGTGACGGCAACCGCACAGCCGACCGTCCGAATCGTGCAGACCAACAGCGCCGGCGACAACGTCCACCTCATCGATCCGGTGACGAACGCGGTCGTCGGTGAGATCACTGGCATCGAGCGCGCGCACGGGGCAGTGGCATCGCCAGACGGCCGGTGGATCTATGTCAGCAACGAGGCCGACAAGACGGTCGATGTGGTCGACGCCACGCTGCTCACGGTGATCAGGAAAGTCGAGCTCAACGGCCGCCCCAACAACCTCGACATCACGCCGGACGGCCGCAAGGTCTACGTGGCGATCGCGCAATCACCCGGCGCACTGCAGGTCATCGACACGCGGACGAACGAGGTATCAGCGACGATCTCGGTGCATGGAGGCGTGCACAACACCTACGTCACACCCGACGGCAAGTACGCGGTCGCCGGCATGATCGGCGCGCGCAACATCACCGTCGTCGATACGGCGACCGACATGCCGGTCTGGACGACCTACTTCGACCTCGGCATCCGGCCGATGACGTTTGACACGAACGCGGACGGCTCGACCCGTCACATCTACGCGCAGCTCTCCAACTACAACGGCTTCGCCGTTGTCGACTTCGAGACGCGCCGGGAAATTCGACGCATCGAGTATCCGTCGGTCAAGACGGACGACCAGACCCCCGGCCATGGCGGTAACACCGCCCACGGCATCGCCGTGACCCCGGACAACCGGTTTCTGGTGGCCAACAGCAGTTTGAACAGCAGCGTGTATGTCTACTCGTTGCCCGACCTTGAGCTGGTCGGGGGCGCCCACGTCGGTCACTCGCCCAACTGGGTCACCATGACCCCGGACAGCCGTTACGCGTACATCTCCGTGTCCGGCAACAACAGCGTCGCCGTCCTCGACATTGAGCACGTGAAGGTGGTGACCGAGATCAAGACAGGCGGGCAGGTGCCGAAGCGAAACACCACGCTGGTCGCCGGACGGTAGAGACGCCCGCGACCCCCTGAGCCTACACGTCATGGGCACGGTGTTCACCCATGGGATAACGGTCGGTGCCACCGCGGCCACTGCTGTGACGCTGGCCGCGACGCTTGTCGCGCTGCCACCAGCGTCCCTCAACGCACAGGACGGCCTCTACACGCCCGCTCAGGCCGAGCGGGGCACCAGGTTGTTCGAAGCCCAGTGCGTCTCGTGCCACGGCGAGCTGACGGCGTTCGTTCCCGAAGTGGCCGCTCTGCTCGGCGATCACACGTTCCGAAACCGGTGGACGGGGCGTCCGCTTCGCGACCTCTTCGAACTGATTCAGGTCGAGATGCCTCAGGACGACCCGGGATCACTTTCCCCGTCGGACACCGCCGACGTGGTCGCCTACATCCTGAGCGGCAACCGACTCGGCGCCGGCGACACCGCGTTGCCGGACATCCCCGCGCAGCTCACGCAGCCGCTGTTCGAACCGTAGGACCATTCGTCTCAACAATCCCCGCGACGGGTCTCGACTCCTGACGGCGCCCTCCCCACGGGCTCACGTCACGTGCGGCAGAACGCCATGAGGTGCCAGCCGAACCGGCGGACCAGAGCACGCGGAATCGCGTTGAAGGTCCCCACGAACAGGCCGTTGAAGGCGGCAGCTTTCCAGCCCTTGTGTAACCGTGACTTCACCGGAAATCGCTCCGGAACGATACGGACGTCTGCGAACCCTTGCAGCAGACGTTCGAACTCGGGAATCGAGTACTTGTTCAGGACCGGGGCGTCGCCATGCTCAAGACCGATCCCCATCACCGTCGACATCGCGTTCAGCCACGACACGCGGTTGTAGACCATGAAGATCGCCTGCCCACCGGGCACGAGCACGCGTCGGCATTCCGCCACCATGCGCTGCGCGTCGGCGGTGTACTGCAGGACGCCGTGCCCATACGTCACGTCGAAACTCCCGTCGTCGAACGGCAGCGCCTCGCCGTTGCCCACCCGCAGATCAGCCTGTCCACCCAGACCGTGCAGCTCAAAGTTAGACCGCGCCAGCGCGATCGATTGCTCCGCGAGGTCGATCCCGGTCACGTGGGCCCCGCCGCGCGCGAATCGCACCAGGTCAGTGCCGATCCCGCAGCCCACCTCGAGGAGCCGTTTGTCACGATGCCCGTTGAAATCGACCAACTGCGGCAAATAGCGCAGCTTGTCGAAGCGATAGTCGTCGAGGTCATCGAAGAACCGCAGCGTCCCGACCGGCTCGTCGGTCATCTCCAGGTCGTGAATGCGCTCGTTCCAGTAAGCTGCAATGGCGTTCGTCATTCCGTTTAGACGGGGCTGCGCGACCTTCTTCAGACGGGGCTGCGCCCCGAACCCCACGCGGCCGCTTCGCGGGGACCCCGAGTGCCCCACGCCGCGGCCGCGGGGCGCGCATTGTCGCGCGC
>CALBET010000242.1 GCA_937888665.1 uncultured Acidobacteriota bacterium | reverse complement strand
CAGCGCGGGCCAGGGCATCCGCGACGGTCGCCAGAAGGGAGCGGAGGCACACGTTCGCAACATCGCCACGACGGGACGCGTCGAGTATGTCGGTCTGCCGCGGCTGTGGACCGGCGTGAGTTTCTGGCGGGGGAAGACCGGGTTCGCGTTTCCACGAATCGAAAGCCAGGTGACGGTGGGAGAGGTCGACGCGCGCTATCGGGTCGGGGAGCTTGAAACACGGGCCCAGTACGCCCACGTCTGGCTCGACGGGATGGGCGACTTGAGCCGGGCGCTTCGGCTGGCGACCCAGCCCGGGGCCAATATCGCCAGCCAAATTCGCGGCTTCTATCTGGAGGCGTCCTACTTCGTGCTGCCGAACCCGGCTCCGCGAGAGGCGGCCGTGTTCGTGCGCTACGAGAACTTCGACACCCAGTACCGGATGCCGGCCGGGTTCCAACGTCTCCAGCAGTTCGACCGCGACGCCTGGGTCGTCGGGTTCTCGTATTACCCCGATCCCGATGTCGTCCTCAAGCTCGACTACTCCGTGGTGCGGAACCAGAGCGACGTGATCGACGAGCCGAATTCGCTCAACGTCGGCCTGGGATGGTGGTTTTGATGCGAAGTCCTCTCAGGCATGTACGGCGCGCGATGCTGCCGATCCTGCTCATGGCGCTGCCGGGTGCGGTCATCCTGCCCCGCGCGGTTGCCGCGCAGGAACGCCAGGTCGTGGAAATGGTGGCCGAGCGGTTCACGTTTACACCCTCGCGTCTCGAGATACCGGTCGGCACCACCGTGGAGATTCACATCAGGAGTGAGGATACCGACCACGGGTTTCATCTCGTGAACGGGCGGAACGTGATCGTGCCGAAACGACGACAGGGTGAGGCGGTCGTGGTCTTCGAGGCCGAGGCCCCGGGCGTGTATCAGTTCGAGTGCTCGAAGCTGTGCGGTGCCGGCCACAATTTCATGAAGGGCGAGATCGTGGTCACCGACGACAACGACAGCCACGCAGGAGCCGAGCACGATGACTCGTAGCCGGCGGTCCCTTCGTCATCTTGGCGGTCCTGGCCGATGGGCGCGCCGACTGGGGGTCGTGGTCGCAGCCGGCTGGCTCGCCGCCCCAGTCTTCGCCCAGATACCTCCAGCTCCCGGCGATGCGCTCCCCGGTATCACCCCGGCCGAGTTTGAGCTGTTCAATCTGGGGCTCGAGGACTTCCTGGAGGTGGAGGAGCCTGAGGAGGGACTCGGTCCGGCGTTCAATGGGACCAGTTGCGGGGGGTGTCACAACGTGCCGGCGGTGGGCGGTATCTCGCCGGTGTCTGAGCTGCGCGCCGGAATGGTGGACGCCGATGGGGTCTATACGGATTTTGACCCGGACGCTGGCTCCTTGTTTCAGTTGTTCTCAATCCCATCGCACGGGTGTCAGGTGGTCATTCCTGCCGAGGCCACCGTCATCGCCCGACGGGTCCCGATTCCGGTGTTCGGCGGCGGCCTGGTCGACGCGATTCCGGACGAGACGCTGCTCGCACTGGAAGACCCGCTCGACCTCGATCGCGATGGCGTGAGCGGTCGCGCCGCCATCGTCGAGGATCTGGCCACCGGCGAACTGCGCGTCGGCCGATTCGGCTGGAAAGCCCAACGGGCGAGCTTGCTCGTGTTCGGCGCCGACGCGTATCTCAACGAAATGGGAATTACGAGCGACCTGTTTCCCCGCGAGCAGTCGTTCGGCATCGACCCCGCGCTGATGCGCCTGTGTGACCCGGTTCCGGACCCGGAGGATGTCGAAGATCGGGCGACGAGGCGGCGCGGTATCGACAACTTCGAATCATTCATGAAATTTCTCGCTCCGGTCGGTCGCGGTCCGACCGACGCCCAGGTCCGGCTCGGCGAACAGACGTTCGACGCCATCGGGTGCGCCGCGTGCCACGTGCCGGTGCTGGAGACTGGGCCGAGCTCGAATCCGCTGTTCGATCGACAGCCGGTGGCCCTGTATGCGGATCTCTTGCTGCACGATGTCGGCACGGGTGACGGTATCGCGCAGGCGGCGGCCGCGGCGAATGAGGTTCGGACCCCCGCGCTGTGGGGGCTACGGTTCCGCCGTCCGCTGTTGCACGACGGGCGGGCGGCCACAGTGACGGACGCGATCGAGGCCCACGCCGCCGAGGCGGCCTTGGCCCGCGAGGGGTTCGACGGGCTTGACCCCGTGTCCCGCGCCGCCCTGCTCGCTTTCCTCGGTTCGCTGTAATCCCGCGTATGACACCGATGTGGCGCCGCTGGTCGAGACCCGCGCGGACCCGGCGAAGGACCGTCCGGTGAACTGGGGTGATTTCAGGCAGGCTCGGGCCGACGGCGACTTTGCCGACTATGGCCACGAGATCCAGATTGCGGACTTTCGATTGTGAGCAGCCAGACGCCCCCAGACGCAGACGCGACAGCCGTGCCAGGCGTGCTTGACGGAATTCGTGTCCTGGACTTCGGCCGCTATATTGCCGGTCCCTTCTGCGCCGCGTTACTGGCCGATCTGGGCGCCGACGTGATCCGCGTCGAGAAGGTACGAGGGAGTGAGGACCGTTTTCTCGTGCCGCTGAACGACGCGGGGGACGGCGCGCTGTTCATGCAGGTGAATCGGAACAAGCGCGGTCTGACCCTGAACCCGATGAAGCCTGAGGGTCGCGAGGTGGTTCGACGACTGGCCGCGACCGCGGACGTGGTGGTGGCGAACCTCCCCGATTCAGCCCTCGAGGCGATGGGGCTCGACTATGTGTCGCTGGTCGCGGTCAAGCCGGACGTCATCCTGACGAGCGTATCGGCGTTCGGGTCCGGCGGGCCCTACTCGAAGAAGACCGGTTTCGATGGCATCGGTCAGGCGATGTCCGGCGCGATGTATCTCTCGGGGCACCCGGGTCAGCCGACCAAGAGCTACGTGCCCTGGGTGGACTTCACGACGGCGTTGAGCGCCACGGTGGGTACGCTGGCGGCGCTGATGGCACGTCAGCAGACGGGACGCGGCCAGGAGGTCAAGGGCTCGCTGCTCGCCTCCGCGCTCACGGTGGCGAACGCCGCGTTGATCGAGCAAGCGGTGAACGTGCCCGATCGGGTGGCCACCCTGAATCGCAGTCAGGTGTCGGCTCCATCCGACACGCATCGGACGCGCGATGGGTGGATCTTGGTGCAGACGATCGGGCAGCCGCTGTTCGAGCGCTGGACGACACTGATCGGCGAGCCACAGTGGTTGGGCGACGCGCGGTTCGCGGACGACATGTCCCGCGGCGACCACGGCGAGCTGATCAGCGAGCGGATGGCCTCCTGGTGCGCGGAGCGGACCACCGACGAGGCGCTGGCCGCGCTCGAAGCCGCTCGGATTCCCGCCGGCCCCGTCCTCTCTCCACAGCAGGCGCTGGACGACCCGCACGTGCGGGCCACTCGGATGCTGCGGGCGCTCGGGTTTCCAGGGACGCCCTCACCGGCGCCGGTGGCTGACTCGCCGTTCTCACTCTCTGACACTCCGGCCAGTATCCGTGGGCGCGCGCCGCAGCTTGGCGAGCATACCGAGGACATCTTGGCCGCGCTCGGATACGACGCGGATCAGATCGCGACGCTCCGTGCCGCCCGTGTTGTCTAGTCCCGGGCGTTGCGCAACGCGGCGACGGCACGCAGGCCCTCGGTCCGCTTGGGCGAGTGTGCCAGCACCGTGCAGTTGGGATGGTTGGCGAGCAGTGCTGGTAGCAGCGGGTCGTCGCCGAACTTGGTCGGAGCGAGCACGATCTCGTGCTCGTCGGCGAGGCGAGCCAACACTTCGTCGAAGTGGCGTACGAGCGCAAGGCCCTTGAGTACGAAGAGAATGCGCATGTCGTGACCGAGGTCGGAGTACCGCTGGTTGAAGGGCGGGAGCCACCGCGTGTTCGTGGTCTACCCTGCTCGGAGTGATGCCAGTGGATCGACACGGGTGGCTCGGCGAGCCGGGAGGTAGCAGGCCGCGAGCGCCGCGAGCACGAAGACGAACACCACGCCCAGTAGCGTGATCGGATCCCGCGTGGTGATGCCGAACAGGAGGCTCTCGAGGAAGCGCGTGGTCCACATGGCTCCGGCCAGACCGAACGCCAGACCGGCCAAGGCGAGCCAGAGTCCCTGCAGGGAGACCATACGTATGAGCCCCCCGGCGTCAGCCCCGAGCGCAATCCGGATGCCGAGTTCTCGGGTGCGTTGTGAGACGGCGTAGGCGAGCACGCCGTAGATCCCAATCGCGGCCAGAAGCAAGGCGACACACGCAAGCCCGGCGGCCGCCGTCAGGTAGAAACGAGCGCGGCCCAGTTCATCGGACCGTAGCTCGTCCATGGTGACCAAGTTGTCTACCGCCAGGTCGGGGTCGAGCCGTCGCACTGTGTTCCTGATCGATCCCGCCATGGCACCGGGGTCGCGTGTGGTGCGTACGGCGCCCGCGAGCGTGTTGAGTGGGCTGAACCCGGGATTCGGACTGGGAAACTGCAGATACGAGAAGTAGACCTCAGGTCTGGTCGTCCCGTCAGGTTCGGGTGGCATCGTGTTTCCGACCACCCCGACGATCCTGATTGGCTCCGATGACCTGAGGATCTCGAACTCGGCACCGAGCGCCTCGCGGGTCGGAAAATGCTGCCGCGCGAACGTGTCGCTCACCACCGCGACCGGCGGTTGTCCGACGATGTCCCGGTCGGTCAGCCCGCGGCCCTGTAACACCGGCACACCGAGCCCGCGGAAGAACCCTGGGGTGACCATGCGTCCGGCGACGACGGCGGGGGTAGCAGCCTCGCCGTCAATCAGCAAGCCGCCGAACAACCTCGGCCGCAGTGGCGGGAGACTGTTGCCGAGCACGACCGCGTCGGCGTCAGGCAACGCGGCGAGCGCGTCGTAGAGCCGGGTGTAGAGCGCTTGATGCTGAGACGTGTCGGCATAGCGATAACGCGGCAAGGCAATCTGGAAACTGATCACGCCGTCCGGATTGAATCCGGGGTCCACCTGGGTCAGCCGCAGGAAACTGTTGGCCAGCAGCGCTGCGCCAACCAGCAGGATGGTGGCGGCCGCCACCTGGGCGACGGCCAGCACCGACGAGGGCCGGTGCCTCGACCCGCGTCCGTCCCCTCCGGCTGTCTCCCTGAGCGATCGCAGTGGATTGGCGCGATTGACCTGCACCGCGGTCACCAGACCGACCAGCACCCCGGTCGCGAGGGACACCCCCAGCGCGAAGACCAGCACGCTGCCGTCGACGGTCGTTTCGGCGATGCGCGGCACGTTGCCCGGAGGCAGGGCGCGAAGAAGCAGCGTGCCCCACCAGGCCAGCAGGCATCCGAATGTGCCTCCGCCGGCGGCCAGGAGGAGGCTCTCTACCAGGATGCCCCGCGTGAGCTGCCCGCGTCCGGCCCCGAGTGCGAGACGGATCCCCAGTTCGCGCTGCCGCGCGGCGCCCCGCGCCAGCAGCAGGTTGGTCACGTTCGCGCAGGCGATGAGCAGCAGAAAGCCGACACCGCTTTGCAGCATCAGCAGCGCCGGTCGGACCGGCGCCACCAGTTCCTCGCGCAGCGGCACGATCTCGACGCGGACCGGCCGGTCTGGCCTCACCGGGGGCACCAGCGTATTAGCCTCAGCTACGGCCTGCTCCAGGGTCAGGGCAGGCGCCAAACGAGCCAGGGTTGGCATCATCGCGACGTCGGTCGTCGGATTCGGGTTGGGAGGCTGCAACCCGACAGGAACCCAAAACTGGGGCAGGTCGTCCAGCGCCCCGGAGTCGTTGCGATAGTCGAGCGATGGAAAGGCGAACCGTCGCGGCATGACGCCAACGACCCGGTACGGGTTCCCCTCGAGTGTGAGCAATCGGCCGACTACCTCGGGGTCCGAGCCGAGATAGCGCTCCCAGGTGTCTTGGCTGAGGATGACCACCGGTTCGGCCCCCGGTTGGGCCTCCGCCGGCTCGAAGACGCGGCCCAGCAGAGGGGCGATGTCAAGGAGTGGAAAGAGACTCGGCGTAACGGCGGCGCCATGCAGCCGCACCGCGTCGTCCAGCCCAGTGAGGGTGTACGTCCGAACACCATGTACGCCGATGTGGGCCAAGCCCCGCGCACGCGCCCGCCAGATCTGGAACTGGTCCGGGGTCAGCCCGCCTCGAAGCGGCGTACCGAGGTTGGGCCGTTCGATGAGCTGGAACACCTGGACAATCCGGTCGGCGTCCGGGTACGGCAGCGGTCGTAGCAAGACGGCGTTGACGACGCTGAAAATAGCGGTGGCGGCACCGATGCCGAGCGCCAGCGTCAGCACCGCGACGGCCGTGAAACCACGACTGCGACCAAGGGCGCGGGCTGCGTACCGCAGATCGTGACCGAGCGACACGTGATGAGCCTCCTCGGTTCTCGGGCCGTCGCAGCCCGTCGCGAAGCCCACCATTGGGGTTCACCACCGGCTGCCAGAGGGACGGTCGCGATTATAGCGCCACCGCGGTACGAGACCGGCGGCGTCGCTGTCTCGGTCGGTGTGGACCGGTGATTCAGCCTATAATTCGCACCATCGAGGTTCGCTCGGACCGACCGGCCCACCTGTTGACATCGCATCCGATATGCCCACTTCCGATATCGCGTCGAGACCCGTCGTCATCCTAAGTTGTTCGCTCAACCCCACGAGCCGGTCCCACAAGCTGGCCCTCACGGCTGAGGCGTTCCTGCGAGCGACCGAGCAACCGGTCGAGCTGATCGATCTGACCGACCACGATCTGCCGATGTGTGGCGGTACCGGGTCGTTCGACCATCCCGCGGTCAAGACCTTGACCGCGAGCATTCACGCAGCGAGCGCCATTCTGGTCTCGGCGCCGGTCTACAATTACGACCTGAACGCCGCGGCAAAGAACGCGATGGAGCTGACCGGGTCTGGCTGGACGGAGAAGCCGGTCGGGTTTCTGTGCGCCGCCGGTGGCAAGACGAGCTACATGTCCGCCATCGGCTTCGCCAACAGTCTGATGTTCGACTTCCGGTGCCACATCATCCCGCGCTTCGTGTACTGCGTCCGGGAGGACTTTACCGACGCGGGTGAGCCCGGACCGGACATCACGTCGCGAGTAGAAGAGTTGGCGACATCGGCCGCCGGTCTTGCCCGAGCGCTGGCCTGGGTGCGCGCGAATCCGCTACGACGGTCGTCCGGCGCTGAGCAGTTCGGCTGATGGGTCCAGCTGGTCCCAGAGCACGCCCCCGAACCTGGTCAGTACCCCCACGATGACGACAAGGGGGATGACGGCAGTCAGCCCGAGTAGCGGCAGTTCCCACGCCATGAGCGGCAGCTCCGCCACGCCCACCTGAAGAAACAGCCAGGCGCCGACAAGCAGCGCTCCCGGCAACAGCCCTACTGCCAGCGCCAGCACCAGTCCGAGCCCGGTCAGCATCCCCTGGCCCATATGCGCCGCCGATCCGGCGCGACGCCTGCCCAGTTGAATCCAGCTCGGCCAGAGCAGGGCCAGCAGATTCTGGAGCGTAGCCGACAGGGCCGCGATGGCGGCAACCAGCGGCACCATCGTGGCCAGCCCGAGCAGCAGCAGCCCCACGTGCGACACACCAAGCGACGCGGCCAGGTCCGGCCGGACGAGCACCGAGCCTGTGGCGCTGGGTGTCCCTGCGGCAACTCCGGCGATCAAGAGCAGGCCCGCGGCCCCCGCGGCGTAGAGGGAGGCGATGATCGCCGGCGGGGCCACCTGCGCCACGAACAGCTGCCAGCTGGCGATGGGCCACGTCCGGATGACGTCGATTCGCAGGAGGTCCGTGCGCAGATCGTTACGCCACTGGTGCCCGGCCATGAGGGGCGTGACGCCGAGCCCCATCGCGCCGGCCACCGTCATGATGGCGATCAGCCAGTCCGGCAGTCCGGTGAATGCCACCACGACCGCCGAGATCGCCACCGCCGCCGTGCCGGCCCCGATCGCCGGCACGAGAGGTGTGCGATGCGCGAGCATGAGATTCTTCCAGATGATGGCGGTTTCGGGTCGGCCCATCGGCCGCAAAGCAAACGGCGCAGTCTGACGCTGTCGTTGTCGCGCTTTGCGGAACCTGGACGCGGCGTCGCCCTGCGTGGCTTGCTGGCGCGAGCGCTCGAGGGTGGCTTCCTCGAACCGGGTCTGCGACCGCACGACCCACTCGTTGTGCGCGATCAACAGCAGCAGCGGCCAGCCGGCGGACGCAAGTCGGGCGGCCAGCGGCGTGTCCGGCGCCAGCGCGGCAAAGAACGGGCCGAGCACCCATCTCGTGGGCGTCAGCGCCAGGGCGAGCAGTGGCGCCTCGCCGCGGATCCGGTCGGGTGACAGTGCGTCGCGCAGCGCGGGCGCGATGTCGGCGCTGAGCCCGGGAAGTGACGTGACGATCGACGCGATCCCCGGCGCCAGGAGTATCCACATCAACGCAATCCCGGCCACGACCGTGGCCCGCCGGCGCCATGCCACGGCTGCCGGCAGTTCCTGGAGGCGGGCGACCCAGAGCCCGCGGCCCCGACTGTGCAAGTGCCACAGCGTCAGGAACACCCAGACGCTGAAGAACCGCCAGGCGAAGACTGTCGGCGCGCCGCCCGACGAGAACAACGAGATCATGAAGCAGCCGACGAGGACGCCCCACTGGTTGCGCAACATCGCGTATTGGATGAGGTGACGCCGCCGGACCGGAGCTGGTAGCAGGAGATGCAGTTCGGTCTCCGTCAATTCGAGCGATGCTTTGCCGAACGGCCACAGCCACCAGAGTGACAGGCACACCAGCAGCGCCAGGGCCGCGGTCATCTCCAGCGTGGGCAGCCACTCCATGACGTCCTCGACCCGGTTCCCCAGCGCGGCGGCGCGGTTGGCTCGCAGAACAGGGCGCAGCGCGAACATGCCCATCCACGCAACTCCGGCGAGCGTGCCGACGAGATACTTCGGCTGCTTCATGAGTCGCAGCCACCCCGTCACGCGGCCCAGGAGCGACCGCCACATGAGAAACAGGAGGGGCGTCAAGGCTCGGCCCCGGTCGCTCTCATGAAGAGCGTTTCCAGATCGGCGTCCGCATCAACATCCGGGAACTGGAGACGAATTTCGTCAAGCGTGCCGATCAGCACCTGCTTGCCGCGGTTGACAATCAGTACCCGGTCGCAGACTTCCTCGACGAGTTGCAGCATGTGTGACGACACGATGACCGACGCGCCGGCCGCGGCCGTGTCGACCACAGTACGTTTCATCCGGCGCATCGCGGCGGGGTCGAGCCCGGTGAGCGGCTCGTCGAGCACCAGTACTTTCGGGCGATGGAGCAGGGCGCAGGCCACAACGAGCTTCTGTTTCATGCCACGCGACAGTTCGCTCGGGAACGACAAGCGCTGGTCGTAGAGCCCAGCCTCCTCCAGCATGGTCTCGGCGCGCGCCGCGCCGTCGGCGACGCCGTAGAGCCGCGAGAACAGGGTGAGGTGGTCGAGAGCGGTGAGATGGTCGAAGAGGTGCGGTTCGTCCGGCACGAAGGCCAGTCGTTGCCGCGCTTCGAGCGGGTGTGTGTGCATGTCGAAGCCGGCGATCGTGACGCGTCCAGACGTCGGAGGAATGATCCCGGCGAGGCAGCGGAGCGTCGTGGTCTTGCCGGCGCCGTTGGGGCCCACGAGACCGAGAATCTGCCCAGCGGCCACGTGAAGCGACAGCCCGTCAACGGCACGAAAACCGTCGTAGCTCTTGACCAGCTCATGGATGTTGATCATGGGGACACTGACGTGCTCGCGCCGCTGTGAGATACACCACCCTGCCCGGCGAACCGGGCCAGTGTGTGTCTATAATGACCGCTTGTCCATGGACTGCCTGGCTCATTCAATCTTCGGGGACATTGGGTGAGACGAGTCCAACGCCAGGGAGGGATCAATTGGGGTGCTACAACACGTGCGTGGTGAACGCGCCGGTCGAGCAGGTCTGGGCCGCGCTACGGAATTTCCACGATCTGTCATGGGCACCGCAGGTGATCACGAGCCTCGAGCCTGTCGGCACGGCTGCGGGTGACCAGCTTGGGGCGAAGCGGGTGCTCAACGGCGCGTTTCACGAGACACTGCAGGCGCTCAACGATGTGGACCGGGTGGCGAAGTACTCCATCGATGATGGTCCTGACGCGGTGTCAAAGGACCGGGTCAGCGGCTACGTCGGGGTGATCCGTGTTTTTGCCCTGACCGACAGTGATGCCACATTCGTGGAGTGGTCGTCGAGTTGGCAGGACAGCCAGGGCGGCGTCAAGGAGTTCTGCGATCCGATCTACAAAGCGCTTCTCGACTCCCTGAAGCAGCACTTCGCCGGGTAGCCAGGACCGTTGGCGGCTCGGGCGTGTCCCGAACCGTGGTCGACGGTGGCCAGAATGCCACCGTCGACCGCGGGTTTACACGACCGCCGCCACGGCGGACGCCAGGGCTGGTGGGTGCGAACTGTCAGGACGACCATCCGGATACGCGCCCGTCGTCAGATCAGGAAACGCGTCCGGGATCCCGTTGCTTTCCCGGCGCATCAGTTCCAACCGCGCGGCCGCGTCGATTCGGGCGAGCCGCTGTAGCCGCTCGGCAGGCCAGCGGCCCCCCTCGAGTTGCTTCGGCACCCAAGCCGCTAGCGACCGGGCCGCCGCGATCATGCGCTCGCCGTCCTTGCCGTGTTTCGCCGCCTCGAGCAAGGCATCGACGCACATCACGGTGGCGTCGCCGTCGTCGGCGATCATCCGCTTGGCCAGGTCCACGATCCGTGCAGTGCCGGTGGTCGATTCCGCGAGTACGGTGAGCACCAGTTGGCGAGCTCGCTTCAGCCTCCCGGCTAGAATCTCGTTGTCGATCAGCATCAGCGTGAGCTGCAGCTGTCGGTCTTCTCCCGCCGGCTCCGCGTCCTCCTCGGTCTGCCTGACCGGGCCGGTCGACGCTCGGTTCGCGTCCCAGGCGTCACTAGCGGAACAGGCTGTGTCCACGCCTGGGACCTGCTCGGGACCGGAGACCGATGGCGAGGCCTGGGATGCCAGCCGTGGCATGTCGGTCGATTGATCCCCTGTGTCACCTTCCTGCGGCGGACGCGCGACGCCCTGTACGCGCTGGACTGTCACATGTTGCGGCGCGGTCGCGGGCCGTCGCAGGTGGGCGATCCGTTGCGCCACCTCGAGGGCGCCGTCGTCGTCGCCCGCCGCACGGCGGTGCTCAGCCACAGTCGTCAGATGGGTGATCGCGTCGACCAGGAATCCTTGTCGGAGGGCGATGTCCACGAGTTGACCACGTGCCTGCTCATCTCCGGGCACCATCTTCAGCACCTTCTTGTACACGGCTGCCGCTTTTGACAAGAGGTCTCGCTCGAAGAGCGATCGTGCGATGCGCGTGAACTCCGCGACAGCTTCGTCGAGCCGTCCCGTCTGGACATACAGGTCGCCGAGCCGGTTCGCGACGGACCAGTCGTCTGGTCGCTCCTTGAGCAGGGCGGCGTAGGCGGTGATGGCGCCGTCGAGTCTTCCCTCGCGCAGCAACTGATGGGCGGTGTTCAGTAGTCGTTCAACAGTCACAGGCTACCTTCGTCGCGCTGTACCGCTGGTGGCCTCTGGGCGTCAGAGTGCGGACACGCTCACCCGCAGACATAGCAATATCGTGACCAGGCTGCCGGTACCTGGACGGAACGGGCCAATCTGCTGCTAGATAAGGTGTTGCCGTGTCAAGACGAGACCGCTCAAGCCCGTGGGTTGAGCGGCTCGCCTGACGGAACTGTTCGACAATGGTCCTTTTTGTCAGTTCTCGGGAACAAAGTTCCCTGCTCTCGGACCCTTTCGGTTACTGTTCCCGAGGTTCGGCTGTCCGTCCCGTCGATCCGCCCCGGCTGTAGCCGCCTGACGTCGCGCGTCCGCCGCCCCCGCTACTGCTTCCTCGACCGGTGGCTGACTGAGTCGAGGCTGTGCCCTGGTCGCCGGCCCGCCGCGCACGACGCTCGGACACCTGCGACGGCTCGCGCGCTCCGATGCTGGTGTAGCCGCGGCCGGCGTAGGCACGGCCGGTCGGCACCTCACTGAACCGGCCGGTGCCCCGGTCGTCTGATAGGACGACGGCCGAGCCATACGGGCTGAGGTAGTACAGCGAGTCATACGCCGACCATCCGTAGTAGTACCCGAATGGCGACGCGTAGAGCGGGTACCAGTCGTGGAACCCAGCCTGACCATAGGGGCCCCAGGGGTCTGCGTAGGCGAAGCCGCCCCCGCCACTGGCCGACCCGCCGCGTGACCCCGCCCGGTCCACTTCAAACCAGTCTGGAAAGGAGAGGGCGACCATCAGGTCGATCAGATCGCCCGGGACGCCGGCGTCGTCCAACTCGAGCAGCCCGCGTCCGTCGAGGTCGAACGTGGCGTCCGTTTCCACCATGAGCGCTTCGACCACCGGTTGCTCGGTCATGCCGTGAGCCTCGATGATGTCCGCGGTGCTCAGTCCTGTCGTCGAGATCAGATGTGCGGCCTCGCGCGCCTGGGCCCTGAGCGGTGCCGGCAACAGGCTGGCACCAGCCTCGGTCGTCGTCGACTCGCCGGCCCGCCGATAGCGGCGAACCGTCACCGTGCCCCGACCGCCCGTGTCGACCAGTTGAATGTCCAGCCACGTCGAGTCATCGGCCATCAGACTCACGCCAGACACCAGCCGCTCGGATTCGTTTTCACACGTCAAGGCGGACCGCGTGAAGAGCCTGGCCCCGTCGGCCGACCATGTGTCTCGTCGGTCGCCGTGGCAGGTGGCTTCATCGACTGGTTGGGGCCGGCCGTCCGCTCGCAGGGTCTCGACCAGCGCCCGTTCGCCATCGGCGATGGTCGTCACCTCGACGGCGGCGGCACCCGCGCCTTCGCCCGCTGCTGGGTTCAGGCACACGACGACGCGATCGGCGTACGACCGTCTGTCCGCCCACGCGTCAGGCAGGGCGCCGGTTTCCTCCACGAGCTGCCAGCACCCGAGCCAGGGTAGCCATGCGGAGTCAGACGGAACCGCCGGCTGGCCAGCGCCCGTGGTTGCGCTGACCAGGCTTGCGGCGAGGGCAGTCGCCGTTACGACCGTGCGCCGGTCGCCGAGCCGTCGGAGCAGGTGTGTCGTCATCGTCATGGGCCATCCTCGCTGACTAAGCCACTAGAAGGCGAACTCGACGCCACCGGTGACCTGGAAACCGCCGAGATCGATATCTTCGAATCCGATGAAGTCGTTCGACAACGGTGTTGCCGCCCAACCGTATCGCGCTTCACCCGTGAGGAACAGTTGTTTGACCATGTGCGCACTGAGCCCTCCGGCTACGTGCGCGCCGGCGGCCCAGCCGCTCGACTCGAGGGTATCGGTAAAGATGGAGAGATCGACGACATCGACGAAATCCCCGAATTGGGTGAATCGATACCAGTGCGCCCCGACGCCGCCCGCGACATACGGGGCGACCCTGGCCGGCACCCACGCAAAGCGGCCCACCGTGCGGCCACGGGGGATCAGCCACACCCGGAGATGTGCCGATACGGGCGCCTGGGAAAACTCGGTGGTCTGCGTGATCGGGAGGTCGCCTTCGAGAAAGTCTCGGTATTCCGAGAGGACCGTCGCTCGGCTGAAGCCGACCTCACCTGCTAAATCGAATCGAGGGCTGAGTGCCCGTCCCACGTGGAACCGTACGACCCCACTGTTGAAGTCACCATCATCTACGGTCAGCAGGTCGCGAGTCAGGTCGAAGATCCCCCCGCTCTGCGAGGTGGCGAGCCAACCGCCGGCCACGCCAACGAACGTTCTGGGCCAACCGAAGAGAAAATCCGGCTCGCGAACCTCCTGGGTGCGGGTCGGTTGTGGGGCCTCATTGCCGTCTGAGCCATGAGCCGCCGAAACGGGAGCGACCATGGTCGCCACCACGACAACGACCACACCTGGGAATCTGGCGAGGCGGCTGACGGGCGGACACATCAACGAGAGTGGCATGCGGTCTCCGGCAATCTCGAGCGAATGGGCGTGGATGCTCGTCGCCAATGGTGTATTGCAGGGATCGTACCATGCCCTGGTACGGCCTCTCGTGGGCCTGCGGCCACTCGCGCGTCACTGCGTGGTGACAGCGTGTCCGTCGGAGGTGGCATCTGACGACGCTATAATCGGGGTTCGAGGTCCGCCGCGTTTTCCTTGAGGAGTCTTGGCATGAAGCGATTGTCTCTCTGCGCCGCCGTACTCGCCTTGCTGGTGGCGA
>CALBET010000241.1 GCA_937888665.1 uncultured Acidobacteriota bacterium | reverse complement strand
GGGGTCCGCGGAGGGCCCTGACCGGCGACAGTGATGAAGGGCCGACTGTCGCGAGCGACGCGACCGGGCGGGTTTCGATGCTGCCCGGAACCCTAAACACGTCAGCCTTTGTCGGGCACCACCATGGTGCTGGCACACAGGCCGCGCCGGTGGGCATCCGAGCCCTCGTCGCCCGGGTGGAACCTTGGCCATGACATCGGGAGGTCGGAGGGGCGCAGCGATGCCCCTCCCCGGTCGCAGTTCTGACCCGGCCCGCCCGCTCGTCCAGGTCCCTTGACGTATTCGACCGAGCAGACGCAGCCTGCTAGAGTCGACTCTCCTGTGGCTCAATTCGCCGTTCAAGGCCGCGTAGGAGAGACAGTGAACCGCCTCTCGACACTCCTCCCTCTTCTCGTCATCTGCGTAGTCGGGTGCTTCGAGGATCTCTCGCCTGAGCCGACTCCAGATCCGCTGGTTGATTGCCCCGCCGAGAGCGGGTGCCGTCTCACCGCTTGGGAGATCGACACCGACGTGGACGGAGTGACTGACCGGGTTGGGGAGTACACCTACGACGCCGAGCGGAACCTTGTTGCGTATGAGCAGCGGGATGCGGACGGCACGATCACCCGACAGGACGTGTACACATACGATCAGGCCGGAAATCGAGTTCGGGAGGAGCGGCGTCGGGGGACCGACCTGTTGTCCATAGGGGTAACGGTTTTCGAATATGACGCCCTCGGCAATCTCCTGATCGAGCGCGAAGACGACGACAACGACGGTTTGATGGAGTTGCAGACGGAGTACACCTACAATTCCCTGGATGCCGTTCTCTCCGAGTACATCGACTACAAGGCCAATGGGGTCGTCGACGAGTGGTACGAGTGGACCTATGACGCGGCCGGCTTCGTTGCGGTGAAGACCTGGGGGCAATCTCTGGGCAACGTCGAGGGTTCGTGGACCTATCAGTACGATGCTAACGGTGACAACGTCCTTGAGGAACTAGACGATTCCGGGGGCGTATTTCGCAAGTGGGTCCGCGCGTTCGACGCAAGACACAACATGCTAACCGAGGAGGACTGGAGGGAGGTCGATCACGAGGGCGGCGGGTCCATCTTCACACTGCAAACGTTCGCCTACGACGGCGCCTGCAACTTGGTTCGATGGGAAAACTTCGACGCAGTAACCGACACGACCCGCTACGTGCGCATCTGGGGATACGACGGGGTCGGAAATCTCATCAGCCAGGACACGGACACCGGTGGGGATGGCGTACTCGACTCCCAGAGGACCAGCAGTTTTGAGTGCGACTGAGCGGGTCCTCGGCCTCCCGCGCACAAGTCAGGATGGCCCCGGGCCGCCCCGACCCTGAGCCATCCCCTCATTCTCCATAGGCCCCCACCAGCCCTGCCATCGCCGGGTCACCGCGGACCAGCCCGTCGAAGGCGGCCATCAACTTGCGAAGTCGGGCCTCGGGCATGTTGGGCATGAGTTGGTACCAGCGCAGGCCCTGACGGAGCAGCGACAGGGTCCGCTTCGACGACGTGTTCGTCTTGAGGAGTCGGTCCAGACCGACCGCCTCCCCGGCCTCGCCAAGCAGCGTCAGGAGCGCCTGGGCCAGGGTCGCGAGGAGCATCAGCCGGTCGCGACGCTCTGGCTTGCTGACCCGATTCCACTTCATGCCCATCCCGAAGCGGAGGTCCTTGATATCTCGGAACGTCTCCTCGCAGGTGAAGCGCTTGCCGTAGCGGGCCTTGACCATCGAGCCCTTCCACCGCACGTCGCTGGCCACGAGGCACCACGCGTCCTTCATGCCCTTGTCCTTCACAGCGACGAACAGCGGGACCCAGGTGCCGTGCAGCGACACCGAGACGTTCTTGAGAGTGCGCATCCGCCCACCCGAGCCGACCCAGTCGCCGGCTCGGCGGGACTCACCCTTGTCGTTGGCGACCGTCAGCGCAGCGCGGACCCGGATGATGTACCCGAACCCGAGTTCCTCCTCGAGCCATGCGAACAGCGCGTGGTCCTCGAACCCACGGTCCGCGACAACCACCACCTCCACGTCCTGGGGCACGATCTCTCGAAGTCGGCGCAGCAGGTCGTTCTCGTAGCCAGTCTGACGACCCTTCAGGCTCTTCTTCAGGACGGTCTGCCACAGCAACGGCACGGAGCGACCGTGCGCGGTCTGCAGGCTCAGCACCAGCATCGAGTGCCCGTCCCGGTCGAACTCCGTCCAGTCCATGTTCACAAACAGCTCCTGGTCGCCGGCGATGGCCTTGCTCGCCCAAAGCTTCTGCAGCTCGACCGCGTCGATGCCCTCATTGCCGATAAGCCGGTCCACCTGCTTGACCGCGTGCTTGTCGACGAGCCCCTCCACGGCGGCGAGGCCCCGACCGATGGCGTGGATGCTGAGCTTCGCGGCCTCCAGCGTGCCCACGGTCGCGTTGGCGAGCGACGCGACACGCTTGCTGTGGAGGTCCGCCCCGAACAGCTCGTCGAGAAACCCCCGGACCCGCTCGGGGGACACCCGAGGATTGCGGCTGCTGGAGGTCTTACGCTTGCGCTTCTTCGGTGCCGGGAGCTTGCTCATGACTGCGAGGATGATCCTCCCGCAGCGCGACCTCAAGAACGATGGCCTTCACGGCGGTTTGACCGAATGAGGGGATCACTCAGGCCCCGACCCCCGCTTGATTCCACAGCTCCTGACCTACCCCCCGTCGATCTCCGCAGTCGGGCTTGCCCGG
>CALBET010000240.1 GCA_937888665.1 uncultured Acidobacteriota bacterium | reverse complement strand
GCGGTACTCCCCAGCCTCAACGCCTGCGGTCGGACGCACGGTGAACCGGACGGTTCGTGTCTCCTCTTCCCGCACAAACTGCACCGGCGCTCGCTCCGGCGACGACTGCCACCCGTCAGGCAACTCCAGCGTCACTGTGCCGTTCGACGGCTCTTGGCCGCCGTAGCGCACGGTGACCCGGACCTCGCGGGGCTCGGCAGTACCCAGTGGGAGAATGGCGATCTGGGGCGTGACCTCGACCGCGAACCGCGGCACGACCTGCAGTTCCATCCGCTTCTCGCCGGCGAAGATATCGGCGCCGTGGCGATACTCGATCGGCCGCTCGATCACGACGCGTCCCGTGGTGAAATCGAGCTCGAACGTCGCACGAAACGGCGTCGGCCGGAACGGCGACCCGAACGGCACATCAGGGTCGACGCGATAGCGCGCCGCGTCCGGCAGCCGTTCCCAGTGGACATTGCTGTCCTGCACTGTCTGGGGCAGACGCATCGTCGACTCGCACTCGTAGACCGCGCCACCCACGACGATGTCAGCACCGCATGCCTGGTCCTCTTCCGCGAACCCGTCGAATCGAATCTCGCGGACCGCCACGGCGGCATCGCCATAGTTGGCGACCTGGGCCGACACCGTGACCGCCTGGTTCGCCGTCACCACACCATCGGACGCCAGCGCCTCCAGCCGGAGGTCATGGACGAGCAACAGCGCCCGCGCGTACTGCTGTTCCTTCTGGACGAGCCGGAAGTTGATTTCGAATGCCGCGTCCTCGGACAGGCCGAGCGCGCCGAGCCCCGCACGCAGGCCGCGAACCGCCGTCAGCCCGGCCAGCACGGCGTCCCGTTGGTCTGCCACCGCACCCCGGTTGAACGCGTCGAGCGCGGTGGCGCCATGGGCGGACAACACATCGAGCGCGGTAACCAGGGCCTGCGGCGGCTGAGCCCCTGCGAATGTCGCCAACCCTGTAATGCTCGTGTCGACACCGTCGAACAGGGTCCGCTCGGGGAGCCCAGCCTGCCCCGGAATCGTGGTCTCTGTCAGGCGATACCGGGCCGACGCCGGTCCAGGCAACATCACCAAGGGAGACATACCCTGACACTTGTGCATGCTCCGAGCGTGGCTCCCGATTTCCGCGTAGGTGCGACCGAGCACCGGGTCGAACCGGCCGGTATCGACCGTCGTCATCCTGGCCGCGTTGGCATCGGGAGCCCCGGGCGGGCCACCGCGTCCGCCCCGCCCCGCCCGTCCGAACCCAAAACCGGCGCTGAAATAAAACTTCCTCGCCTGCCACGGTCGCAGCCCCTCGGCGAGCTGATCGGGAAACCGAGCCGCATCGCCCGCGGCGAGATAGGCCTCATGGGCCAGGACCGCCGACGCCTGATGGTGCTGTCCTCCCCCGTCGCCGTCGGGACTCATGCCAGCAATGACGTCAGGCCGCAGCGTGCGGATCATCCGCACGTAGTCGCCCAGAATCTCGTCACGCCCCCATTTCTCGAACGTCTCCTCCCGACTGAAGGAA
>CALBET010000239.1 GCA_937888665.1 uncultured Acidobacteriota bacterium | reverse complement strand
GCAGGGCCTGGCGCCGCTGCATGTCGCACTCGGCGGCGCCCTCACTCGAGCCCGCGCGTCAGGAGAGTTCACCGGAAAACTCCACGACCGGTTCCTCACCGATGTGGTGGATACCACCTGGCGCACACGACGGATCTTGCTTGTCGGCGCAGGGGCACGAGAATGCTATGACCCCGCTGTGGCCCGGGCGGTGGCTGCCACCGCCGGCATGGCCGCGCGGGACCGGGCCGCGAGCCGCTTGGTCGTCTGGTGCCCACCACGGTCCCAGGCCCCCGGTATCACGCAAGCCGTGGTCGAGGGAGCGCTGCTTGGGGCGTTTCGTGACACACGGTTCAAGACCCAGGACACTGGAACACCTCCGCTGCGGGAGCTGACCGTCGCGCTCGCCGACACCGTCGACCGCCAGACCCAGGCGGAAGTTGAGCGCGGCGCCATCCTGGCCGAGTGTTCGAACCTGGCTCGGGAACTGTCCAACGAACCGGGCAACCTCTTCACGCCGCGGGTGTTCGCCGAGCGCGCGATCGAACTGGTCACCGGTCCCCGTACGACGGTCGAGATCTTGGATGAGACCGCGATTGCGTCCCAGGGCATGGGGTTGCTTCAAGGCGTCGCCCAGGGCAGCGCCGAGCCGCCCCGCGTCATCGTAATGCGGTACGAACCGGAGGACGCCGCGCCAGGACCGGTGCTCGCACTCGTGGGCAAAGGGGTCACCTTCGACACCGGCGGGATTTCGATCAAGCCGGCGGCGGCGATGGATCTCATGAAGCGAGACATGGCCGGGGGAGCGGCGGTGGTCTGTGCGATGCGCGCCCTTGGACGTCTGGCGCCACCAATCCGGGTTATCGGCATCGTGCCGGCGGCGGAGAATATGCCTGATGGCCGCGCGATTCGCCCGGGAGACGTGCTGACCGCGGCCAGCGGACTGCGCGTGGAGGTCCTGAACACCGACGCCGAGGGTCGGCTTCTGCTCGCCGACGCCCTGACGCTAGCGCAGCGCTTGGGGGCCACGCACCTCGTCGACATCGCCACGTTGACCGGGGCGGTCGTGATCGCATTGGGCCACCACGTCTCAGGCCTCGTCGGTACGCCGCCGGCATGGGTCGAGACGGTCCGCCGGGCGGCGGATACTACCGGGGAGCAGGTGTGGCCCCTGCCGCCCCTCGAGGCGTACGCGACGCAACTCAAGAGTGACACGGCCGACCTCGCGAACATTGGCGGACGGGCCGGCGGCGCCATCACCGCCGCCATGTTCCTGAAGGCGTTCTCTGGTGGACTCCCGTAGGCTCATCTCGACATCGCGGGCACCGCCTGGTACGAAGACGCGTCCCCGTCTCACCCCAAGGGTGCCAGTGGGGTTGGTGTGCGGATGCTGGCGGAGCTCCCGTTCGAGTTGGCGAAGGAACTCGCCACCGTGATGCCGCCCGGGCCAGGGTCAGACGGGAGCGTGGCGACGAGCGGCCTGTAGTAAGATCAGCCCGTGCTTCAGCAGCCGCTGGCCCCGATCATCATCGACGTGGCCTCGCAGCCGGCGACCCCAGAAATCACGATCGTCGACGTGCTGACGGGCGTGTTCGGGTTTATTGGGGCGATAGCGGGCGTCGCCGTGGCGCTGGCCGTGCTGTTTGCTGGCGGGCTGATTCTGCTCAGGCACAGACGGTCGTCGAATCCGCTGAACGGGACGGACTCGGCCGCCACCAGCCTGGGCCTCCACCTGCCCTCCAACTGACCCCGCATCTGGGGAAACGACCTCGCTTAGAAGATCCCGGCTTAGTTGTCGTTCGCGGCTCCCCGTGCCGCCGGTTTCAGCGCGCGTTGATAGCCGACAATGGATGAAAAGAGGGCGTCCGCGATCTGATCCCGGTACTCGCCCATCGCGAGGTACGCGGCGGCTTCCTCGTTACTCAGGAACGAGATCTCCGTCAGCACACTGGGCATCGTGGCGCCGATCAAGACCATGAAAGGCGCCTGCTTGACCCCGAGGTCCTGGGCGTCCGGGCGAAGCGCTCGCACACCCGCGACCAGATTCCGCTGCACCAGCCTGGCCAGGTCACGCGACTCGTCAAACTTGTTGTCCATGGCGATCGACCGCACGAGGTCGGGGAGGTCGTGCATGTGCTCGCCGGATGCGGCGTTCTCCCGCGCCGCCACGGCCT
>CALBET010000238.1 GCA_937888665.1 uncultured Acidobacteriota bacterium | reverse complement strand
GCCTTGCCCCACTGATGTCGACACAAATTAGCGAAACACGTCTTTCTCGAACGTCCTAGCGATCTGGCAAAGTAGTATCTAGCAGCCCGTGCGGGATCAACGCGAACGGGCGGTGAGATAGCGAGTCACTGCGTCTTCCCATGCCGGCAGGTGGGCCCCGGCAGCCACTATTTTCGCGTTTGACAGGGCGCAGAATCTGGGACGGACGGCTGGGGTCTCGACCTCATCGAGGGTGATCGGAGACAACAGCGATTCGCACCCGAGCCGCGTCGCGGCCTCCCGCGCCACCTCGAACCAGGTGGCCAGACCGCCGTTGACACAGTGATACAGCCCGACGGGCGCCTGCGCGGCAACGAGCGTGTGGGTCGCGGTCGCGACGTCGGGCACATAGCTCGGCGACACGGTCCGGTCGGTGAACCCACGCACCGGACGACCATCCAACATCGCATCGACCATCTTGTCGAGGGTGCTGCCTCGCCGCCGCCCGCCGGAGCCCAGTGGCTCGGCCCCGCCGCCAAACAAGCTCTCAACCCGGAGTACATAGTGACGCGGCGCCTCGGCCGCGAACCATTCACCCAAGAGCTTCGAGGTGGCATACACGCTTCGGGGGGCCGGCACAGATGACTCGTCGTACGGCCGATCCGTCTCTCCGTCGAACACGAAGTCAGTGCTGTAGTGCACCAGCGTCGCCCTGGCTTCGCGGGACGCCGTGGCCAGCGAACGCACCGCGAAGCCGTTCACCATCATCGCGGTCACCGGATCGGTCTCCGCGCCGTCCACGTCGTTGTATGCCGCGCAGTTCACGATCACGTCTGGCCTCGTGGCTCGCGTGACCTCGAGGACCGCGGCGTGGTCCGCGATATCCAACTGGGCCCGGGTCAGCGCCACCACCTTGCCGTCGCGGCCGAAGCGGCGGCTGATCGCGATCCCGAGCTGGCCGGCGGCTCCGGTCACCAGTGCCTTCATTGGTTCTTGATCGCCGTCCGCGCTTCCCGGTCCGCGTCGCGTGCGCGAACGGTCTCCCGCTTGTCGTGCTCGCGCTTCCCCTTGGCCACGCTGATGGCCACCTTCACACGGCCGCCCTTGAAGTACATCCGGACCGGTACGAGCGTCATCCCCCGCTCGACCACCTTGCCGACGAGCTTCTTGATCTCTCGCTTGTGCAACAGGAGTTTCCGTCGCCGGAGTGGCTCATGGTCAGCATATCCGCGATGGCTGTACGGGCTGATGTGCGCATTGTAGAGAAACACCTCGCCGCGCTCGAGACGGCCGTAGCTGTCGCGAAGATTGACCCGACCCTCGCGGATCGCCTTTACCTCGGTGCCAAGCAGGACGATCCCCGCCTCATAGGTATCGAACAGCTTGTAGTCATGCCGAGCCTTCCGGTTGTCGGAGATCAGCTTCTCGGAATCAGTGGTCTCGACAGCCATGGCTCAGGACGGGGCCTGTCCTCGCGACGCGACGGCGACTCCGGGGGCCTGGGGTTCGCGTCCGGTGGCCAGTCGCGCCGCGAGGAGCACAGCCTGCACGAGACTTGACGGGTCCGCGACGCCCTTGCCCGCAATGTCGAACGCGGTGCCGTGGTCGACCGACGTCCGGATGATCGGGAGCCCGAGCGTCACGTTGACCGCCTCACCGAACGCCACCAGCTTCACCGGTATCAACCCCTGATCGTGATAGCAGGCAATCACCGCGTCGAAGCGGCCATCGACCGCCTGCCGAAATACCGTGTCGGCCGGAAGCGGCCCGGTGACGTTCACCCCGCATGCTCTGGCGTGGGCCACCGCAGGCGCCAGAATGTCTCGATCCTCTGTACCCAATAGCCCCCCTTCGCCGGCGTGGGGATTCACCCCCGCCAACGCCAAGCGCGGCGCTGGAATACCGAAACGGGGCAGCTCTGCCGCCGTCAGCGCCAGCGTGGCGTCGACCCGCCGACGGGTCAGCAGCCGCGGAACGGCTGACAGGGGCACATGGACCGTGACCAGCACGACGCAGAGGCGAGAGGAGTAGAACATCATGGCCACCTCCCCCGCCCCGGTCAGATGGGCCAGCAGCTCGGTGTGGCCACGCCACTCGAACCCGGCCAGCGCGAACGCCTCCTTGTGGATTGGTCCAGTGGCGACAGCATCGATCCGGCCGGCCATGGCATCGGCCGTGGCCCGCTCGACCGCGTCGTAGGCGGCACGCCCCGCCTCGGCCGACAGGACACCAGGCACGAACCGACCGCCGTCGTCCGTGGCCGGGCCGTACAGCACGGGCTCGCACGCGGCGGTGACCCGCGGATCAATCACGGTCTTGCGCGCGATCTCCGGACCAATACCGGCGGGGTCTCCCACCGTGATTCCAACACGGATGCGCGTGCTCATGAGTCCTGTGCGACCGGAAGGGTGAGTGGTCCCTCGCGTACCGGAGCAGGGCGCCGCGACCACCCAGGGTCACACCCCTCGCGCGCCTTCCGGGCGACCGCGCCAGTCTGGCGCACTCGGGGCGCACGACTCTGCTCAGTGGCTCCCACAGGACCCGCACCCACCGTCACCGCAGGCACCGCCTTCGCCGCCGCACCCACCGCTGCCGCAGCCACCAGCAGAGCGCTCACAGCTGCTTTCGTGCGCGCAGCCCGCATGCTGCTCCCCTTTTGCGTTCGGCAACTCGTAGCGGAGACAGCACTTCAGCCGACCACACGCGCCTGAGAGCCGCGACGGGTTCAAGCTGAGGTTCTGGCGCTTCGCCATCTTGATCGAGATAGGCTCGAACGACTGGAGCCAGGTCGTGCAACACAGCGGCCGGCCACATGTGCCATAGCCGCCGAGCAGCTTGGCCTCATCGCGCGACCCGATCTGCCGCATCTCGATCCGCACCCTGAATTCACTCGCAAGTTCCCGGACCAACCCGCGAAAATCGACACGCCCCTCGGCCGTGAAGGAGAACACCAGCTTGGAACCGTCGAACAATTGCTCCACCGCCACCAGCTTCATCGGGAGCCCGCGCTCACGAATCTTCAACAACCCGATCCGCTTCGCCTCGCGCTCGCGTTGCTCGTGTCGGAGCCGACGCAACACATCGTCGCGAGACGCCCTGCGCAGCACGGTCAGCGGTCGGGCGCCGGTCGGCGCCGTCCGCTCGGCGATAGCCGAGATGGTCGGCGCGGCCGCCGCGTAGACCTTCCGGTCACCCATCTGCACGACCACCGGCTCACCCGGGACCAGCTGGGGGTCGAAATCGACCTCCGGGAGCAGGAACGTGCGGGCCCGGCCAATGGGACCGAACTTGACGCTGATATACCGCGGAGCCGCGTCCGGACTGGTCTGGTCGTCCACAGATTCGCTCCCTGGTGTGGCCATCGGCAGTGAAAACGGCGAAAAAGCGACCTACAACTGCAACGTCAACCAGTCCACCACCACCTTGGGACTGGCGTTCCGGGTCAGCGCGTGCACGGCGCGGTCGACGCTGGCGTACCCGCGCCCCGCGCGCTCGGTGTCGTAGGACCGCGCCAACTCGGTCAATTCCTGCACGAGGTCTGCGTTCGACAACCACGCCGGCTCGCCCCGTGACGACACGACCTGCAAGTCGCGAAACAGCGTGCCGAGAGCGCGGAGACGTCGTGTCAGTGTCTCACGATCCGCCGCCGCACTGGACTTGCCGCCTCGGCGTCCGCCGGCCAGCTCTTTTCCCACCTCGAGCCGCTGCTTCGGGTTCGGCCCCGGCGCCAGCGCGCGCAGCACCGCCGCCGCGCTCTGGCGGGCCTGGAGGTGGTCGGCGGAACCGGTTTCGAGCGCATGAGCCAGGCTGCCGTCCGCGCACGCGGCCGCCGCCCGAGCCGCGGCCGGCTCGAACTCGTGCCGGTGTACCAGCAGATCGACGATGTCACCGGTCGACAGTCCCCCGAACCGCAGATCTGGACAGCGGGATCGGACCGTCGGCAGCAACATGTCGGGTCGACTGGTCACAAGCAGGAACACCGAACACTCCGGTGGCTCCTCCAGGGTCTTGAGCAACGCGTTCTGCGCCTCGGGAACTAGCCGGTCGGCATCGTCGATGATGACCACGCGACGGCGCCCCTCGAACGGCCGGTAGGCCGCCTGGTCAACCACCGCCCGGACCGCATCCACTTTGATCGCGCCGGTCTCACCAGGCTCGATGAGCAACACGTCGGCATGCACGCCGCGCTGAATCCGTTGACATGCCCGACACTCGCCGCACGCGTCGGGGTTCGGTTGCTCGGCCGCGTTCGCCATCACTTCACAGTTGAGCAGCTCGGCCACCGCCAGCGCCAGCCGACGCTTGCCGACGCCAGCGGGCCCAGTGAAGACGAGGCAGGGCGGCAATGTGTCGCGCGTGACGGCTCGCGCGATCAGTTGGCGAATCGATACGTGTCCTTTGATGTCGCGCAGTGCCATCGACATAGGATGGTTCGCAACCACCCCTCGGAGCAAGACCCGGTGATGGTGCTGAACGTCAACGCTCCACGCCGACACGACGCTGACCACACCACGCCGACCGAGATAGCCCCCTCACACCTATGGTGGTTTAGAACATCGTGGCCGGGCTTCCTTCTTCAGCCACTCTCCCCGCCTCCAGCCGATACAGACGGTTGCAGGACTTCACCGTGGACACTCGATGTGACACCACCACGATGGTTTTGCTGCCCTTGAGCGCGCTGACGGCCTTCATCAGCGCGGCCTCTGTCGCGACGTCCAGCGAACTTGAGGCTTCATCCAGCACGAGCACGGCGGGATTGTGATAAATCGCCCTGGCGATACCGACGCGCTGCCGTTGCCCCCCAGAGAGACTTACACCACGTTCACCCACGAGTGTCTCGAGTCCCAAGGGTTGATCCGTCACGAATTCATCCAGCTGCGCGGAACATACCGCACGTCGAACCGCCTCGTCATCAATCGCGTCATCAGCCAGGCCGAACGCTATGTTGCGACGCAATGTGTCGTCCGTGAGGAATATGGACTGGGGAACATAGCCAAGTTGGTCCTGCCACCCTCGCATATCCTCCTGGATATCCTTGCCATCAACTCGCACCTCACCAGTCTCTGGGGTGAGGAGTCCCAGCAGGATATCAACCAGCGTGCTCTTGCCTGCACCGCTGGGCCCAACGAAGCCTACAGACTCGCCCTTCTTGATGCTGACAGAAATGGACGTCAGTGCCGGGCTCGAAGCACCGGGGTAGTTGTACGTGATATTCGCGAGGTGAATACCCGTCTCAAAAGACGGAACAGTCCTGACGCGCTGAATGCGGCCCATCCCGTCCTCCTCCCGCGCCGTCGGGAAATGCCGGAGTTCTTCGCGTAGCGTTCGGATCGCTGGCAGGCTATAGCGAATGGACTGAACAGAACCGACCAGCCGGTTCACGGAAGGCATCAAGCGAAACGTCGCCGCGGCAAACAGGCCCAGGGTAGGCAGAAATTCTTCGAACGACCGACCGTTCAGCCGCATGCTGGTGACCAGAATCGCAAGGCCAGCTACGGCAATCAGATCCAGCCATATGCGAGGAAGCTGTTGGAGGAACACCTGTGAACGGCCGGCCGCCGCGGCGCGCTCATTGTGCGCCCAGTACTGTCGTAGGAGCTCGTTTTCGCGCCCCAACAACTTCACGTCCCTTGCGCCGGCCAATCCCTGTTGCAGGTGCCGAAGCCGGAGGCCATCATGATGCTGTCGCAACTCACCCCATCGGACGATTCGCTCCCGGGTCAGATAGTGCGCCGCCCAGCCGGCACCGCCGACCACGACCATGGCAAGCGGCGCACCGACTGGCTCGACAACGAAGAGCAAGACACACAACCCCAGGATGATCAGAGATTCGTTGACGCACGTCATGCCGGGCTGCAGCCCGTAGGTGACAAACACAGACACCTCGGTGAGGACGTTTCTCGTCAGCTCGGCGGAATTCCGCTGCAAGTGAAAGGCGTACGGCTCCCGCAGGTAGCTGGCGAACAGGCGCTGCGACAAGTGGCTCTGAAGTGTGTACGCGAAGTTCGTCTGTCGCCAACTGAGAAAGACCAAGAACAGTCCCTTCGCGAGAAACACGGTGACGAGGGCCGCCATTCCCCAGACCACAAGGGCGCTTCCACTCGGGTCGCCCACAGCCCGCACCAGGGGTCGGAGCACTGGGTACTCACTCGTGAAGTCGCGCTGCGTCAGCAGCGCGAGAACCGGCACGACTAGCCCCAACCCCAGCGCCTCCAGTCCCGTGCCGATGAACGCTAGGCCCAGCAAACCGCCGGCTCTCTGACGCTCGTCCGGTGTAAGCAGAGCCCAGACCTTGCGTGCGATCGAACGATCGGATCGCGAGTCCACGGAGTGCCCCGGCCCGACGTCCCGTCTTCCAGTCACCAGCGCCTGGCCAAGCCGCACCCAAGGCACGCCAATACCAGCGGCGGTCTCGAATCGCCTTCCACAAGTACCCCACTGCGCGCCGGTCGCGGTCTCGCGCCAGACGCGAACCAATGAGGTACGACATCTCAGGCGCGCCGTCCGACCCTGCGACACCAGCACCGGCGCGCAAGATCTCCTCGGTCAAGGCGGCCGCCGCCGCGAGGTGCGGGGCCTCCGGTTGGCCCGTCAGGCGCGCCTTCCGGCACGCCTGACCCACCTCCCCGAAACGCCGCTGCATCGGCCTGAACGTCCCAGAGATACTGTTGTAGTCTCTCCGATAGTAATAGAGCACTTGGGGCACGTAGCCGATCTTCGCCCGCTCGGCCATGCGTAGCCACAGGTCCGCATCCTGTGCGAAGTAGAACTCAGGACGATACCCGTTCACCTTCTCGTACAGAGCCCTGCGGAACATGACGCTTCCATGGGCAGGTGGCCCCTGGCGGTCGACGAGCAGTTGGCGCGTGGCTTCCTCTGAATCGGCGGGCCGGGTCACCAGCTCCAGCGGCTCGTTCTCCGGCCCGATGTACTGGGTCCAGCATGAGACAAACCCGGCATCGGGATTGGCGTCCAGGAGACTGACCTGGCGCTCCAACCTCGGGGGACCTGACAGGTCATCGGCATCCTGCCGCGCGATGAATTCCCCACGGGACTCCGCGCAGCCACGAATCAGTGCCCGGGTCAGCCCCGTCTGCTCTTGGTGAATCGCGCGGATCCGTCCGTCCGCTGTGACCAGTTCGTCGAGAACCGTGCCGGTCCCGTCGCGGGACCCATCGTCGATGACGATAAGTTCCCAATCGGTGAACGTCTGACTTCGGATACTTTGTATCGCCCGTCGCACACGTTCTGCGTCGTCACGAACACTCATGACAACAGACACGCGCGGCCTTTGAGTCCCCATCAATACCCCGTTACCATTCGCTCACGGCCGTCCTTCTTTCCAAACATTCTCCGGAGAGCACTCCGGCCCGAGACGGAGGCGCAGCGAGGTGACACACCCTTGGCCGTTCCCAATCGTTGCGTCACCGGTTTCTCGTCGGTACAGCAGTCGCGAGCCGCGACGTGTGGGCTACACTCCAACCAGGCGGTCGACCACTCGCCAACCGGATGATTGGTTATCGGCGTGGTGACCGCACTGCTGGCCCTTGCCGTTCAGGAACGGTTCGATTTCACGCACCACCTGCCGGCACCTTGGCCGGCAGTCGTGCTAGGTCAACCCGGCACCTCCCGCTCGGCGGCGGCGTGGGCTAGCCACAGGCCCAGAATCAGGTTGACCGGGAACAGCTCAGTGATGTTGACGGCAAGGCTGGCGACCAGGAGCGCGACCCCGATTGGCTGCGCCGAAGCATCGCGCTGAAGAGCCAGACCGCATGCCCCATAGGCGAGTACCAGTCCGATCAGGCCTACTTGCCAGAGCAAAGTGGCCGGCATGGAGTCGCCAACCGGACGGTCGGGGACGACCTGCCGCTGGAGCGCCTCTGCCGAGTGCGTCATGGTCCAAGACGCGTTGGTGCCCAGCCCAAAGCTGCGCCCGAAGGCTATTTCGGTCGGGGACAAGTGGTCCACTGCATACTCGTGGACTGGTTGGATCCGGCCCCACAACGAATCATGGATATCCGGACGACCGGTGAGGGTTGGTAATCCTAACCAAAGTAGGATGCCGATTGGCATCACACTCAATAGCAGGGTCACACGACCCCGCTCGCCGAGACGCCCGCGCCATCGGACTACCGCGGCGGCCCCGAACGAGACCCACGCCGTAGCGGAGGCATTCAAGACCAATAGTGCGAGCACCAGGGCGGTCAGCCAGGCCATCGTCCTCCGCGAAAAGGATCCCCAGCACAGGGCGACGGCCCACGTCACCACCACGAACGTGCCGAGCGATATGGGCAGGTTGAACGTACCGACGATCCGCGCGATGCCTGTGCCGAACAGCTCCATCGAGTACATGGTCAGGCCATTCCACACTTCGAACGGGGCCAGCAGCCCTTGAACCACCAACGTCCATGCGCAGACGACAGCCAGGACATGAAGCACGCCTTTGGACACGATCGCCGTGCCGCTCGCCCCGAGCACCCAACTGCCGAACACACGGCCGCCCGCCAACACGTCGATCCAGCGGCCGTGAAGCAGCGCGCTGATCGCCGAACCACCGGACAAGGCGAACAGCCCTAGATAGATCGCCGTGAACGCCCGCGGTAGGCGGACGCGACCGACCTGCGACAACGCCAGAAGAACCAGCGCCAACCAGACCGCCTCCTTGGCCAGCTTGGTCAACCACAGCGCACCGTCGAGCTGGTGCAGGGAGGACCCAAATCGCAGGATCTCGAAGTACGCGTCGAAATCTCCGCGGCGGCCCTCCGCAGCGCGAACCAGGGCGGTGTACGGACCCCAGTAGGTCTCCGGATCCAGAAGACCGACGCGACGAGCCCAGAACACGCTCCCGCCCAGGACCGCGGCGAGGCCAACGAGTGGCATGAACGTCCGTGCCACACGCTGTGCGTCGCTCGGGCTGATCGGACGGAGCATCAGGGGAAACCGTTAGCGAGCCACGCACCGGCCGGACGGTCGCGCTATCCAGCACGTGCGACTCGAGGGATAGCCCTGGTCGGCCATCCTGGAACCTGGGGCAATGACAGTGGTTCGCACGCCAGATTCGTCCACGCTATAGGTAATGCCCTCGATGGCGGTGTCGGCTTTGCCGGTCGCCAGAACGGCAAAGGTGCGAGCCGTTGGCTCGCCTGGCGCGCAGGAGAATTCGAAATGTTTGACCTGATCCGTGAACGGCCCGGTCGGAGCGCAAGGGCCGCCAACATAGTTTGAAGCCTTCTCGCGGTGCCGCTCCATGTTCGCGCTCACGTCGGTCAGCAATATATGCGCCTCCCTGAGCCTGCTTCGCGTCACGTAGTCGGTGTACGCCGGCAGGGCAAGGCTCACCCAGACCACGATCGTGATCAGTGCGATTGTCAGCTCGACTCGCGTGGATCCGCCTGAGTGCCACATTCGGCTGTTGTCTACGCGATGCCGCATTGAGCGACCCTGGCGCCGCAAACCAGGGGGCCCTTCGCCAGCGCAATGCCATGGGAAGCCTGAACATCGAAGACGGTCCGACGCTCCACCATGAGATCCGTCGGCTGACCTACGGTCACTCATCACCAACCAGCGACACGTGATCGGCATCGCTCGGATCGGAAGCATGTAGGGACGACTTGCGACAGTTCTTCTTGTCCGGATGCGGTCGATTCCGTCCGTCCCAACCGCCCGAGACGGCCAAGGGCGAGCAGGCTCGCGGACACGTGAGTTTCGCAGCCGCTGCCGTTACGCGTCAAGCCCGGGTCAACGGCCCGCGGCGGGGGGTTCGGCCGGGGAAGGGTCCCTGACGCCTGGCGGCAGCGGCGGAGCGCCAGCCAAAGGCGCGACTCGGAACACGCCTGCTCCCATCGCAGCGCGGACGCCAGAACGAGGCGCCGGCAGGAGGTCATCACGGCGAGATTCGCGCGCCAAGGCACACGTGGAGCGTCCGACCAGGGGGAGCGGCGTGGTCGGCGGGGTCGTCGAAGAGGATCCGGGGGGTGGACTGAACAAACACGAAGCCCGCGCCTGGGGGAACCCAGGGTCACGGGCTTCGTAGGACGTAGTGGCGGGGCCGACGAGACTCGAACTCGCGACCTCCGGCGTGACAGGCCGGCGTTCTAACCAACTGAACTACGACCCCGCGTCGTAGATTTGACGTATACCCGATGTGGTGGCCCGCCCACGCCAGCCGCCGTCGCCAACCGCCGCCGCCAAGGCTATGGCGGTCAAGAGGCAGCAGGGGACAACCGTCGCGGTCGAGCCCCCAAAGCTGGCCTGCCAGCCGAAGCTCGCCGAACACACCGGCGAGCGAAGGCTGGTGGGCGGTACAGGACTCGAACCTGTGACAGCCGGCGTGTAAAGCCGGTGCTCTACCAGCTGAGCTAACCGCCCGGCTCACAGCTCCTGTCAGGCACCCACACCAAACGGTGCATTATATCTGCACCGTAGGGACCCAGGTCAATCACCGGTCACAATCTTCACCGCGAGCAGCGCCAACGCCGCCAGGACCCCCAGCACGGCCTGCGGCTCACCATTGCGCCGAGCGCGGTCCAGCGAGAACGCTCGTACCATCGGGCTCGCGACGCCGCCGACGTACCGGTCGTACGCGCCGCCGAATTTGGCCCTGAGCGTGGCCTCCTCCAACCGCGCCGCCACCGACAACCACACGCCCAGGTACAGGACCACCAGCGCCACGACCAGCGGCTGACGGGAGGCCACCGCAAAACCGAGGCCTAGCAGCGACGACCCGAGGTAGAGCGGATGTCGAGTCAAACGATACGGTCCGGAACTGGTGACCTCGAGCCCTTTCTCGAGATGTCCCGAGGCCCAGAGTCGGATCGCCTCTCCGCTCACGCCGACGACGGTCCCCACCCCCAACGACACCCAGGACGGACGAGCGAACCAAAACGCCGCGACCGCAACCGCGAAGCCGGTCGTGACGCGCATCCGGGCCACCCGGATGAGCCAGGGTGACACCGGTACCGGCGTGCTCTCGCCGGCCTGGCCGGTCTCCCTGGGCCGCCGTACTGTCGATGGGTTCATGCTTCGAGTCGCTCCGTGATCGCGGACGTCACCTCATCGATGCCGACTTCTCCGAGACACCACCGCGTCACGCGACATCGCCGCCGGTAGCAACACTGGCACGTCGAGAACCGCGACACCGTCACATCGTCTGGCAGCCATGGCCCGTTGCGAGTCGGGTCGGTGGGCCCGTAGAGACCCACAACCGGCGTGCCGAGCGCCGCCGCCAAATGCGCAGGGCCCGTATCACCCGCCACCACCAGCCGCGCCTGCCGCAAGACTCCCGCCAGTTCAGGGATGGTCGTGGACAAGCACAGTTCGGCGGCGCCGCCCGCACCATCGACTACCGCCCGCGCCAGCGCCTCGTCGCCCGGTCCCCACGTGACCACCGAGCGTAGTCCGGGCGAGTCGCGGAGCCAGCGGGCCACCGCCGAGAAACGCTCCCGAGGCCATCGCTTGTTCGGCCACCCTGCGCCGGGGTTCAGCACGGCGTATGCCCCACCCGACGCGCCGTGAGGAACGGTCTCCTGTAGGGCGACGCGCGGCACCTCCAGCGGAAAGCTGATCTGCGACACGTCTGCCCCCAGCGCGCCGGCGAGAGTCAGATTCTTGTCAATGATGTGCGCTCGCGCATCCCCCGGATCGTGGCGCTCGGTGTAGAAGACACTCGCCGACCGCTCTCGTAGATGCGCGAAACTGAAGCCGAGCACCCGACCGGCTCCGCTGAGTCTCGCCACGACGGAAGACTTTAGAAGTCCCTGCACGTCAATGGCAACGTCATAGCGCTCGCGCACGAGTGTACGACGCAGCTCGGTCAGACGCGTGGCCAGCGGGGCCGACCTGGTCCGCAGGACGATGCGCCGGTTGAGGATCGGGACCAGATCGAGCACGTCCCGGTGGCGCTCGTCAACGACCCAGTCGATCACGGCATCAGGGAACCGGGCCCGCAGGGCCGCCGCCATTGGCAGCGTATGGATGATGTCTCCAAGCGCGCCCAGCCGAACGATGAGAATCGCGCGCATCGCGGCTACTCGCCGGGCTGCTCGCGTATACGAGCGATGACGTCGCGTGTCGAGTGGTCCTTCTCGTCGCCGACGATGACTGTCCGCCCGCCATACGCGAGCACCACACCGCGCTCCGGCACCGTGTCCACCGTGTAATCGCACCCTTTGCAGTGCACCTCCGGGCGCAGCGTGGTCAGGAGCCGCTCGACGGTCAGGTCGGGGAACACGACTACGTAGTCCACCACCCGGAGCGCCGCGATGAGATCGGCGCGGTCGGCGGCGGCCTGAACGGGGCGTCCCGGCCCCTTGAGCGCGGCGACAGACGCATCGTCGTTGATCGCCACGATGAGCCGGTCGCCCTCAGCGGCCGCGCCCGTCAGATACCTCACATGCCCCACGTGCAAGACGTCGAAACAACCGTTCGCGAAGGAGCAGGTGAGGCCGGCGGCGCGGTCAGTCCGTATGCGGGCGACCAGCTCCGCCTCCGACACCACCGACCCGCCAGGCATCGTCGTGGCCATCAGGACTGGAGATCCGTCGCCACGGCGTGCTGCAGCTCGTGGGCGGTGAGAGTCGCCGTGCCCCGTTTCATCACCACGAGGCCACCGGCGTAGTTGGCAAGCAGCGCCGCCTCGGAGACCGACGCCCCAACGCTCAGCGCCATCGCCATGGTGGCAATCACTGTGTCACCGGCGCCGGTCACATCGGCCACCTCATCCGTACCGTAGATGGAGATATGCTGGGTCGGCCGCCCCGACTCGAACAGCGCCATGCCACGACTGCCGCGGGTGACCAGCACGGCGCCCATCTGGGTCCGCTCCAAGATCCCCCGCCCGGCCCGCTCCAGCGCGCGCGCGTCGTCGCCCACGGTGATGCCGAGCATCTGCTCTACCTCCGACTCGTTGGGCGCCGCGATCGTCAACCCGCGGTATTTCAAGAGCGAGTATCGGGAGTCGAGCAGAATCGGCGCGGCGGGACGGCGTCCCCGCTTCGGCAGGTGACGTTTGAGAGCGGCCACGAGGGCCGGCGTGACCAGACCCGTGCCGTAGTCCGACACGATGACCGCGTCGCAGCCGGCCACGGCCACTACGGCGGCCTCGGCCACCTGGGCTCGCATCGCGCGGGTGACCGGCGGGCCTTCGCGGTCAATCCGGACGACCTGCTGGCGAACCGAATGGATACCACCGGCCAGAATCCGCGTCTTGGTGGGCGTATGATAGCCGGCCGGCTTGACGAGGCCTGCCCTGACCACCTGCCGCGGGAAACTGCGAGCCAGCCGCCGCCCTATCTCATCGGCCCCTATCAGTCCAACCAGGCGCGCCACACCGCCGAGCGCCGCAACGTTGTGGGCGGCGTTTCCGGCGCCACCGGGCGTGACCTCGGTCGAGTCGTATCTGAGAATCAGGACCGGAGCCTCGCGGGAGACCCTGTCGATCCCTCCGTAGATGAACTCGTCAGCGATGAGATCGCCAACCACGGCAATGCGCGGGCGCCGGAACGACTCGATGAGACGGGTCAGTCGAACCAGCAGCTCGTGGTCGCCAGGCCCCGGGTGCACGGACGCGGGAATCATTGGGTACCTACAGTGAGAGTGGCTGTTCCAGAATATGCACCGTGGCGGCCATCAGATCGTCCACCACGAGCGCGTTCGAGGGCCGGTCGAATCGAGCCGCCTGCGTGACCCCGTATCCGGTCCGCACGAGAATGCCGGTCGCGCCGACCAGGTCGGCCGCGGCCACGTCGCTCCACTTATCACCGACCAGGTAAGAACGGGCCAAGTCGAGATCGAGGTCGGCGGCCGCCTGCCGTAGCATGCCGGCCGCCGGCTTCCGGCAGTCACATGTCTGACGGTAGGCCGCAACCGTCGCCTGTGGATCGTGAGGACAATAGTAGATGCGCGCGATGGTGGCGCCCCCAACCTCAAATCGCCGCTGGAGCAGGTCGTGCAACTCCACCACAAACCGCTCTTCCACCATGCCGGCAGACACGCCTCCCTGGTTCGTCACCACCACGACTGGGAAACCGGCCTGATTGAGCAGCCGGACGGCGTCGATGGCCCAGGGAAACAACGTCAGTCGCTCGAGGCGGTCGAGATGCCCGACATCCTCATTGATGGTCCCGTCACGATCCAGGAACACGGCCGGCCTCATACCTCAGCCTCCTGGCTCGAGGTGAACGAAGCGGACACCTGCCCCGCCACCGCCTCAAGCACGCGGTCTTCAGAGATGCGGGTCATGCAGCGGTGGTCGATAGGGCAGTCACGGAAGAAACAGGGCCGGCACCAGACATCCTGGGTCAGCACCTCGTGGCGCCCCACCGGCGCGGTCAGCCGCTCGTCCGTCGGACCGAAGAGCGCGGTGACCGGGACCCCCAACGCCGCTGCCAGGTGCATCGGGCCCGAGTCGTTGGAGACGAACGCCCGGCAGGACGCGAGGAGGCCGATCAACTGAGCCAGGTCGGTGCGTCCGATCAGGTTCAGGACCGACGCGCCCCGTCTGCCTAGCGCCGGCGACGCGAGCGAGGATTCTATCGCATGGCCCGCATCGCGGTCGTGCGCACTCCCGACCAGGACCACGACGGCCCCGGACTGCCGCGCCAGTCGCTCCGCGACACGCGCATAGCGATCCGGCGGCCACCGTTTGGCGTACCCGTAGGCGGCGCCCGGCGCCATCCCGACCACGGGTCGATCGGCGGGCACCCCGTTCGCCTCAAGCAGTCGCCTGGCCGACGACACCATCCCCGGGGCAGGCTGCAATCGAGGCTCGGCCATGACGATGTCGATGTCAAGGCCTCGGGCGAGCGCCAGGTACTCATCAACGAGGTGGATCCTGGGTATGGGCCGGGCGATCGCGCGCGTCAGCAACCGGCGCCGCCAGCGGCCGGCGAACCCCCACCGCTCCGGAATACCGGCCCGCCGCGCCACCCAGGCGGCGCCGAACGAATTCGGAAGCAGGACGGCCAGATCGAACCGGCCATCGCGCAGTTGTGCCACGTCCGCTCGGCGTGCCCGCCCTCCGCGGGAATCCGGGCGCAACGGCACCACCTGGTCCACGCCGGCCACCGCCGCCAGCAGCGAACCGAACGCCTGCGGGCCCGCGAGGGCCAGCACGTCATCGACGAAGTGGGCCCGCAACGCCGCGAACACCGGCAGGGCCATCACGATGTCGCCGAGCCAGTTCGGCGTTCGCACGAGTACGCGCATGGGGCTTACTGGTTGCCCCCCGAAACCCGCGGCTCCGACTCCGCCGAGCGGGGGTCCGCGGCGGTCAGGTCGCCCGCGACCCGCCATCGCCGGTGCATCCAGAGCCACAGCTCCGGATACCGGCGCACGTAC
>CALBET010000237.1 GCA_937888665.1 uncultured Acidobacteriota bacterium | reverse complement strand
ACGACGTCGCCACCAACGGGTCTGGAACCTGGGTCGCCAGCGGGCAGTGGACAACCGGGCCTCCATACACGATCGACAGCTACATCATGTATTCGACCGACGAGGGGCAGACCTGGCTCGAAGCGACCTACGACTCCGTTCCCGGGGGAGCCACGGCCTTGGGTGTCGACTCGGCAGGCACCTTCCTGGTGGGGGGCGATGACACGCTGCTCAGTTCGACCGACGGCCAGACGTGGACTGAGCTGACCCCCATCCAGCTGGGCCTGCGGGTCATCCAACTGCAGGCCGACGACGGGAACCCGGGTCGCTGGCTCGCCGTGCTTTACGACGCGGTCCAGCTCACTGGGGGAGAGCTCTGGAGCTCCGACACCGCTGGCACGACGTGGAACCCAGTCCCGGGCTGGCCCGCCGGTTCCAGGGGCCAGCCGGTCTACGGGTACTGAGCGAAGGCGTGACGGGCCTCTGGGGCCAGCAGTCAGCGCTATACTGGTCCCGCAGACGAGAACTGATGAAGACGTACGCGACGACTGACGACTGGTACACCGACCGCCGGAGCTGGCACGACGAGGTCGCCGCGCTTCGCGACATCGTCCTGCATGCTGGGCTGGTCGAGACGCTGAAGTGGAGGCACCCGTGCTACACCGACAACGACAAGAACGTCCTCATCATCAGTCGGCGGAAGCAGTTCGCCATCGCCAGCTTCCTGAAGGGCGCGCTGGTCGACGAGCCGCAGGGGCGATTCATCCAGCCGGGCATCGACCGCTCGGTCAGGTATTTGGGCTACACGAGCCTCGACCAGATTCATGCCGACCGGCCCTATCTCGAGGCCCTGATCGCCAAGGCCGTCGAGGTCGCGCGTGCTGGCTTGCGGGTCGAGCCGCTGCCCGACGAGATCGTGTATGTAGATGAGCTGCAGCAGCGCCTTGACGCGGACGAGGCCTTCCGCATCGCCTTCGAGGGGCTCACGCCCGGCCGACGACGTGGGTACAACCTGCACTTCACCCAGGCGAAGAAGCCCAGCAGCCGTGAGGCCCGCATCGCGCGATGTACTGAGCGCATCGTCAAGGGAAAGGGGCTCATGGACTGCATCTGTGGGCACAGCCTACGGCCGCCCAGGTGCGACGGGTCACACAAGAAATTCCAGTAGACTCCAAGAGCTGGACATGTTCCTGTCGTCGCTGACCATCACCGCGATCGCGCTGGCGCTGCCGGCGCCATGAACATCTCTTCCCGGGTGCCCCAATCCAGGGTGCGGGTCCTTCGAGAGGGAGGACTGCGTACGGACCGTGCCTACGTGCTGTATTGGATGATCGCGAGCCGACGGCTGCACGCCAACTTCGCCTTGGAGCGGGCCTGCGAACTCGCGCGCGGTCTAGGGCTGCCGCTGCTCGTGTTCGAACCCCTTCGTGTGGCATACCCTCACGCCTGCGACCGTTTTCATCGGCGTAAGTGCACAAGGATTTCGTGGAAGTGGAAAACCGAGGTCTTGGCGGGCGTGGAGAGAGTGGTGGTGGGAGCATGCGGAGAGTCGTGCTCACTAGGCGAGTACTGCTCGCTGGTCCGGCTGGCAGTTGAGACCGGCTAGTGCGGTCTCGTGGCTGAACACGCCCTCCCGGTCGCTCCAGAGCCAGAAGACGACAAGGTCCTCGTCTTCGCCCGCTGGAAAATGAACCATGCGGTACACGCCGCGGCGAATCCGCGTGATCTTCCCGCTGGCCAGGTACCGGTGAACGAGGGGCGGAGCGTACCCGGCTTCGGCAGCTTGCTGCGTCGTGAAGTAGCCAGCCTGGGCGGCGGCGTTTTCGTAGAGTCGATCCCAGGATGGTCGGGACTGACGCATACATGAACATTAACTCAAAGTGAATGTTTGTGCTGGTGGGAGTTGTTGCGAGTCAGGTTTGACCTGTATTATGGAGCGAAGTGTCGAAGGATTTCGGGGAAGTGGAGAATGGGTCCGGCCCGCCATGAATGAGTTGCGGGACATCTTGTCCTGGGTTACGTGACATCGATGTGGAAACATCCCGAAGCGCATCCCGGCGCGTTCCTCCGCGCCCGATTTCTCGAGCCGCTGGGCCTCACCGCTTCAGCACTCGCGGCCGGCTGTGGGATGCCTCGGTCCCGGGTCTCCGACATCCTGGCTGGCAAGCGGGGCATCAGCGCAGACACGGCGCTGCGTCTCGGCGCGTTCTTCCGGATGGAGCCCGAGCAGTGGATGGCGCTGCAGGCAGACTGGGACCTGAGCCAGGCTGGCCTCGACGCCGAGATCGTGCCCTTGGACCCCGCTGGGGTCCTGCTGGGTCCGCTTGGTGTCACGCCGTTGCCGACTCGTCGCCCGAAACGCCCCACGCTTGTCCCCCCCGAGCGTCACTCCACCGAACTGCTGGCGGCCGAGTCCGCTGCTGAACCGTATGAGCCACGGGTGCACGAAGAGGTCCGCTATGCCGACGGCACCCGTGCGTTGGTGGTGAAGTGAGCTGGGATGAGCTGGAGCAGGTCGTTGCCCGGCGGGTCCTCGACGACGCCCTGCGGGTGTCGAGCGCGCTGACCGCGCTGGGGGTTCCACATGCGCTGGTCGGCGGACTCGCCGTGGGGCTCCACGGGCATCCGCGCGCGACGAAGGATGTGGACTTCATCGTCGGAGCCGAGGCCTTCGCGACGACCTCACCCCTGCTGACCTTCCGGGAGGAACTGGCAGACGTGGTTCGTTGGGGGGTCGTGGACCTCATCGCGGCCCTTCCCGAGGATCCGGTGCTGATGGCCGAGCTGGTCGCGGGGACGACAGGCAGCGTTCCCGTCGTTGGAATCGAGGTGCTCGTCCTCATGAAGCTCCGCGCGTCGAGGACGCAGGACATCGCGGATGTCGAGGCGCTGGTGCGCGCTGGTGCGGATGTCGCAGCGGTCCTGGCCTTCTTGAGAGAACATGACGCGAGCCATGTTCCGGCGTTCGGCCGAATCGCGCAGCGAGGGCTTCTGGGGTGAGTCCGATGCGGATTGTCGAGCAGTGCCACTCAGAGCTTGGGCCGTGCGCTTCTTCGAGGTCTATGACGCCGATCCTGACCGGGAGCGCGTGCAGAAGTTCCTGATGAGGCTGGAGCGGCTCGACGCCGACTGCACCTCGATCCTGTTTCAGTTCTACCAGCGCCCGAAGGGAGTTCTGGGATGGCTTGTGCAACGACAATTACTTTGGCGGGTCGCGTGGGTCTTCCCCGTCCCCGGAAGCCCGAACGCCAGCAGGTTGAGCTGCGGCATGGGAGTTTGTGGGTACGCGGGCTGACCGGGCTCCGGAGACGCGCGTTGCACAAAGATAAAGTCAGGCTTAAGAATCTCGCGGAAGTGGAGAAACGGGAAGGGACTCGGCGACGGCCGTGTCCGGTGTTTGCTCCGACTTAGCCATGGGCCCAGGTCTCGAGGTCACGGAGGGAGTCCACGACCAACACGCCATCGCCCTCGACCGTCCCCCCGCCGCCGCTGAGCAGTACAACGTCGAGTGGGAGTGCGTCGCGCAGCTCTGCCACGAGCCGGCGTACCTGCTCGCGATCCGAACCAACAGCGACCGAGAGGCACACGACGCCCGCTCCGGCATCGACGGTGCAGCGTACGATGTCCCCGAGCGGGGTGTCGGCTCCGAGGAACACCGGCGATTCCCCTCGGGCGCCGTGAGGCTCCTGCGTCCATTGCCGCGAAGTAGGCTTGGGTGCTGTCAGAGCCTCACAGGCGAGGACTGCCCTGGCGGCGCCGTGCCATGGAGAAGACACCACCCGCTACGAGCGCGGCTGACAGCCGATCTGGCGCACGCCGAGGATCCACACGCCGGAGACGGGTCCCCGAGAGCTGGTGCACACGGCGGCCCTCAGCCGCATCGCCCAGGAAGCGTTGGCCTGGACGCGTTCCCGACCTGGCGCTGCGGCGACCAGAGGACCCCATGTCGATCCGTCAGCCTCAG
>CALBET010000236.1 GCA_937888665.1 uncultured Acidobacteriota bacterium | reverse complement strand
AGTCCGGCGCCCGGCGCCGCGCCGCCGTACATGCCGTACGCGGCCAGTGCCGACAGTTCGAGAAACGGTGTCTGGGGGTCCAGGAGGTGCGTCAGGCGCTCGCGCACCGGCAGTTTTCCCCGGTCCAGATGCCGGCGGTGGGCCGCCTCGTCGCCACCCGTCCGCGCCTGCGCGCGTCGTGCCTCCAGCTCGCCCTCGAGCTGTCGCATCGCCGCGTCGTTGGCGCGAAACTCGTCGCTGGCCGTGTCGATGCTGGTCGGCAGAACGCGCATGGCGAGGCTACCAGCCGCAGCAGTCCGTCTTGTAGCGGCACGTGGGACATCGCCAGACGGCGTGCATTCTGAACATCTCCGCCCCGCAGCGCTCGCAGAGCACCGCGTCCGGGTGCGGCCGTGTGGCAGGGCCGGGTTGGGCCTTGGTCAGGAGGGGGGTGACCGGTGGCTTCGGCATGGCCGGATTATAGCGTTCGCCGGGCCCGGGCGGCACCCGACATTCGCCAGCGGGCCAAGGCTTCCGGCCATGGCGTCTGATCCGGTATGCTGACGGCATGAACGAACGATCACGCGTATTGTTGGCATCGCTGCTCGGCGCCGCCCTGGGTGCGGTCGTCGGGTACCTGTATATGACCGAGAGCGGTCAGCGGGTACGCGAGCAGATCGAGCCGGCCCTCGACGCCATTGGGTCTGAGCTCCGCCGCGCTCGCGATGCGGGGGAGAAGGTGAAAGAGGTGGCCAGAGAAGGACAGCAGACGCTGAACAGTCTGGTCGGTGAAGGCCGGGCGCAGACCGTCTGGGAGTCATCTTCCTACCGCCACGCCGCCAAGTGAGTGGGGCCGGGCTGTCGCCCGGCGGCACGCCCTATCGCGTCCGGCGGGCGCTGGGCCGTCTCGGGCGCGCCGTCAGGCGGCACGCGAATCACGTGGCCCACGCGGCCTGGGTGGCGTTGCGCCGCCTGGCCCAAAGCGACGACCTGACCTTCGCGTCGTCCATCGCCTACTACGCCCTCCTGTCGTTCTTTCCGCTGCTGCTGTTGTTGTTCTCGTTTCTTGGACGCGTCACCGGTGACCCGGCGGCCAGGGCGGCGCTGGTCGACCTGCTCCTGCGGTATTTCCCGCGTCGCGTCGACTTCATCACCACCCAGCTGAATGAGGTGCAAGGGGCCAGCATCGGGCTGGGTGTCGCCGGCACCGTGGTGCTCTGCTGGACGGCCATGGGTGTTTTTCGGGCGATCAGCTCGGCGGTGAACCATGCCTGGCACGTCGAGCGGCGCCGGAGTTTTCTCCGACATCAGGCGTCCGCGTTTTTGATGCTGCTGACGGCCGGGGGCCTCATGTTGGCGGCGCTGCTGCTGGCGAGTGTGACGGAGATGATGGCCACGAGCTGGTTTGGTCAGTTCCTCGACGAGGTGCCGGGGTTGGCGCACGCCGCCGACCTCGCGCTGCGCTACCCGGCCACGCTGCTCCTCATCGCGGTGGTGGCATTGATTCTGTATTTCGTGCCCAATACCGCCGTCGAGCTCGGCGACGTCTGGGTCGGCGCCATGCTGACTGGCGTGTTGTGGCGACTCGCGCTCGACAGCTTCTCCTGGTATCTGGGCTTCGGCGTGGTGAGCATCCACGGCTCGGTGGCGGCGATCGTCGTCTTCCTGGTCTGGGTCTACGTGTCCGCGGTGATCCTGATCTACGGGGTGGAGTTCAGTGCCGCGTACGCGCGACTGCGTCGCGAGTGACGGGACGTCGGTCCTTCGGGGGCAGACGTGCTGGTATCCTTACCCGATGCGTATCGCGTACCAGGGTGAACGCGGCGCCTATTCGGAGGCCGCCGCGTTGCGGTTCACGTCGTCCGCTGATCCGCTTCCCCGGGCGACCTTCGAGGCCGTGTTCGCCGCGGTCGAGGAGGGGGTGGCCACCCACGGCATCCTGCCGATCGAGAACACCATCGGAGGGACGATTCACGAGAACTA
>CALBET010000235.1 GCA_937888665.1 uncultured Acidobacteriota bacterium | reverse complement strand
CCATCGACGTGCGCACGACCGCCGACATCGTGGTCCGCCGGCGCCTCCTGTCCACGCCCGGTGTCTCACAGGTGACCGTTATTGGCGGCGACCGCCGGCAATTCGAGGTGCTGGTTGATGCCGACCGGCTCTCGGACTACGAGCTGTCGCTCACCACGGTGGAAGAGGCGCTGCGACGCGACAACCGGAATACGTCGGCCGGATTCAGGCAGGCCGGTGGGCAGGAGTATCTGATCCAGGGCGTGGGACGACTGGCGGACGTGGCCGATATTGGCGCGACCGTTCTCGCTGTTCGCGGCACCGGGCCAATCAGGGTGCAGGACGTGGCCGACATCCAGATCGGCGCCGCGCTCAAGCGGGGCGATGGCGCGCGCAACGGGCAGCCGGCGGTCATTCTCGGTATCCAGCGGCAGCCGCACGTGAATACGTTGGCGCTCACGCGCGAGCTGGAGTCAGTGCTCGACGAGATTCAAGCGGGTCTGCCGGCGGGCATGCGACTCGACTCCCGGTTGTTCCGTCAGGCCGACTTCATCGAGCTGGCGTTCTCGAATCTCACACGTGCGCTGCGAGACGGCACCATCCTGGTGATCGTCATCACGTTGATTTTTCTCGCGAACCTGCGCGCCAGTGCCATCACCCTGCTGGCTATCCCGATCTCGCTCCTGGCCGCCCTGGTCGGTCTTCGCTTTCTGGGTCTGTCGATCAACACCATGACGCTGGGCGGGATGGCGATTGCGGTTGGTGCGCTGGTGGACGACGCCATCGTGGACGTCGAGAATGTCGGCCGTCGGCTGCGTGAAAATGCCCGCCTCGCCCCAGCCGCGCAGCGGCCGACGCTTGAGGTGGTGTATGACGCGAGCCGGGAGATCCGCGCGTCTATCGTGTTCGCCACGCTCATCGTGGTGCTGGTCATGTTTCCGCTCTTCTTCCTGGCTGGCGTGGAAGGGCGCTTGCTGCAGCCGCTAGGGCTGGCGTATCTCATCGCGTTGCTCGCCTCACTGGTCGTCGCCCTCACACTGACCCCGGTCCTCTGCTCCTACTTGCTGCCGAGGGGCCGGGGCCAGTCGGACGGTCGCGAGCCGGCGCTGGCGGCGGCCGTCCGGCGCGGGTATGGACGGGTGTTGCCGTCCGCGCTGCGCCATCCCCGAGTGGTTGTGGCCGGGGCTGGGTTCCTGTTCGCGGCCGCGGTGGCGACGACACCGCTGATGGGGCGGGCGTTCCTGCCAGCGTTCAACGAAGGCGCGCTGGTCATCAGCGCCGTGACGCTGCCGGGCACCAGCCTGGCCGAGTCCAGCGCGCTCGGCAGCGCGATCGAGCGACTGCTGCTCGAGGTGCCCGAGGTAGCAGCGACGGCCCGCCGCACGGGCCGAGCCGAGCTGGACGAGCATGTGCAAGGCGTCGAGTCGGCCGAAATTGACGTGCGGCTCGATCCTGGCGGGCGTCCGCGCGATCTGGTGCTCGAGGAGATCCGCGAGCGTCTGTCCCTCGTGCCCGGCACGAACATCACCATTGGCCAGCCGATTTCACATCGCATCGACCACATGCTCTCCGGGTCCCGGGCCAACGTGGCGGTCAAGATTTTTGGTGACGATCTCGCGGTGCTCCGGTCACTGGGGGAGCAGGCGGTGACCGCGATGCAGGGCACCCCGGGTGTCGTCGATCTCGCGCTCGAGCCACAAACCGAAATACCGACCGTCCGCGTGCGGTTCGACCGGGCGGCCCTGGCTCGGCACGGTCTTCCCGCCGGCGAAGCCGCCTTGACGCTGGAGACCGCCTTGCACGGGCGCGAGGTGGGTCAGGTGATCGACGGGCAGGTGGCGGTGCCGCTCGTCGTGCGCTACGCGCCGGCCGACACGGCCGACCTCGATACCATGTGGAAGACGCTCATCGACGCGCCGTCCGGCGTGCGTATTCCGCTCGGCAGCGTGGCTGACATTGTCGAAGACCGTAGCCCGAATTTCATCGGCCGCGAAAACGTGCAGCGCCGCATCGTGGTGACGTGCAACGTCGCGGGTCGCGATCTCGGCAGCGTGGTGTCTGACATCCAAGCGCGTGTGCGGGCGAGTGTCGCCCTCCCGGACGGCTATCGCATCGAATACGGAGGGCAGTTCGAAGCGGAGGCGGAGGCGTCGCGGGTGCTGCTGGGACTCGGTCTGGCGGCCGTGGCCGGGATGTTTCTTATTCTACTGAGCGCCTTGCGATCGGCGCGCGACGCCGCGATCGTGATGATCAACTTGCCGCTGGCGCTGATCGGCGGCGTAGCCGGGGTCTTCCTCGGGGGCGGCATCCTATCTATTGCCGGCCTTATCGGATTCATCTCGCTCTTTGGCATCGCCACCCGCAACGGCATCATGCTCGTGACCCACATCCGACATCTCCGGGAGGTCGAAGGGGTGACCGACCTGTGGGAGGCGGTGCTGCGAGGGGCGGTCAACCGCATCGTGCCGATCCTGATGACCGCCCTGTCGACCGGACTGGCCCTGGTGCCGGTGGCGTTCGCGTTTGGGGAGCCGGGCAGCGAGATTCAGGCCCCGCTCGCCCTCGTGATCGTGTGCGGACTCGTCTCGTCCACCATTCTCAACATGTTTGTTGTGCCAACGGTCTATCTCGCCGCCGCTCAGCGCCAGGCGAATTAGGTCGACCGGCACGGCCGCGGGCGAGGTGCGGTCACGCGCAACACGGACAGCCCGGTCCGCCGCCTTGCGCGAGCCCCGCTCCCCGGTAGCAAGGGCCTTCAGGCCCGGAGAGCCGCGGTCGGGCGTCGGGCGCGACTAGTAATCCGCCGCCCGCAACGACACCCGGATGATTTCGTTGTCGTTTCGGTGAATGATGTGTCCGTTGGCGAAGGCCGGATGAGACCAGCCCACCTTGCGGTCGAAGTTGCGGGCCGGCCCGAACCCAGCGTCGGCGGTCGGCTCGAGCAGTTTGACCCGCCCCTGCTCCGCATACCCCTCAGGTGTGAATGTCGCCATGATGAGGAACCCGTCGTCGTTCACGACGAAATAGCGGTCGCCGTGCTTGACCGCGAACGCCGTCCCCCAGCGCGACTGCGCCGTCATCTTGTCGCTCACCCACAGGCGTTCGCCGGTGCGTGCGTCGAGGCCCCGCAGCTCGCCGTAGCTCCCGACCCCGTACACGTAGTCACCGTCGATCCAGGGCGTTGTGATCAGCGCGTGCAGCCCGTCCGTGTCCTCGGGCATTTCGCTTCGACTTTGCCCCTTCCAGAGCAGCTCGGCGTCCGGCCGGTCCTGGTCGAGCTGCATCATGAGCGACCCACGGTAGAACTGGGTGACGAGCAGGTAGTTGCCGCTGCGTACCGGGGTGGCCACCGACATACCGGCTCCCGCCTCCCACTCCTCGTCCCAGTACAGTTCCCCGTTCTCCGGGTTGAGCGAGACCAGGGCCGCGGCGTGCCAGACGATGAGCTGGCGCACGCCGCCTGCCTCAATCAGGATTGGCTGTCCGTAGCCCATTTCCCCAACCACATCGAGCGCGCGCCAGACTTCCTCCCCGGTGCGCTTGTCGAACGCCATCACCAGACCGCCCGGTTCGCCGCCCACCACGGTGATCAGCCGGTCGCCGTCGATGATTGGCGAACTCGCGACCCCCCACGTCGGGACATAACTGTCGTAGTCGGCGATGTAGTGCTTCTCCCAGAGGATGTCACCGGTCTCGACGTTGAGGCAGTACAGGTCCCCGGCCGCGCCGACGACATACACCCGATCGCCATCGACCGTGGGGGTGGCGCGTGGTCCGATTGCATAGGAAATCATCAGCATGCGATAGCTGGTGGGCCACTCTCGGACCCACAGGACCTCACCTGACTCCTCATCGATCGCGAGGGCGCGCTCGGTGCCATCCATCGTGCGCGACCCAGGGTCTTCGGCCCAGTCGGTGATGAAGACCCGTCCGTCGGCCACCGCGGCTCCGGAAAAGCCTGAATTGACCGGGACCCGCCACGTCACGTTCAGCGCGGCCGGTATCTTTTCGACGATACCGGTGTCTGACCACACGCCGTCGCGGTTGGCCCCGCGCCACTCCGGCCAGTCGTTGGCCGCGAGGGGTACCGCGGCCAGCAGGGTGCAGCCGGTCAGGATCAAGCCGACCACAGCCGGCCGGGACACGTCCAGAAATCTCATGTTGGGCTCCTCCCGATGCCACCCGTCTTGTGGGTCGGGGCGGTCAGATTTTCTCATGGTGCGGCCAAATGCACGCACCGGTCCAGGGTTCGACAAGTTTATACCGGCGACGGTACCATCTGGGTCGCGGTGGCCACTCTGGCTGGGTCCGAGTTGAGAAACGGTTCCTCGATCCGGGTCGTCCGCGCCGCTCGCCCTGCCGGCCAATACGCATCCATTCGTATGTGTCACGAACCCCGTCGTGCCGTGTCGTCCGTATCCGCGTCCGCCCGCGCCCTCCACGTGGTGCTCTTGCTCGCGCTCGCGACGGCCGCCGCGGCCCAGCCGGTGTCCGAGACCGTGGGCCCGCGTGGGCTCCAGGGCCCAGCGCCCCCAGTCGCTCCAGAGGTGGTGGCCCGCGACTCGGACGGTCGAGCCACGGTGCGCGCCACGCGCATCGCCGAGACGCTGCAGCTCGATGGCCGGCTCGACGAGCCGGTGTATGATTCCGTCCAGTTCATCACGGACTTCGTTCAGAA
>CALBET010000234.1 GCA_937888665.1 uncultured Acidobacteriota bacterium | reverse complement strand
AGATATCTACGCGGCGGGGGCGACGCTCTACAATCTGCTCACGGCAGCGAACCCGGTCGATCTCTTCGCTGCCAACGCCGACTCGCCTCGCTGGAAGGACGTTCCCCCGCGCATCGCCGCGATCGTGCAGCGGGCCACCCTGCTGGCCCCCGAGGCGCGATACCCCGACGCACGCTCGATGGCGGTGGACGTCGTCGCGGCGCTGAGCGGCGCTGGTGACGTGCCCATGCACCGCATAGACCCCGACGATCCGGAGTACTTCCCGATGCCGTCGACGCGCTTCTCCCGCGCGACGGGGACCTCCGGAGCGCACACGCCGCTGCAGCCGTCCTCAGACGCGACGGGTGTGGCGGTCACTTATCTGACCGAGTTGGGGGGCCTCGTCAACGAGACGCTGGCACCCGTTGAAGAGTGGGAGCCACCCGCTGTCGTGCTCGTTCCGCCGCCGGGCCTGACGCCGATTATACCGGAAAGTCCTACGATACCCGTGTCAGGTTCGAACACCTGGGTCAAGGTCGGCGCCGGGGTGCTGGTGCTGGCTGCGGTTCTGATCGTCGGCACCTGGGTGGGCACTCGTGGGTCGATGCCAGGTTCGCAGGGTAGCTCCATCGGGGTCGAGGAGGCTACGCCGGCGAGGGCTGATCCGGCCCCGATCGTGGCGCCGCCTACCCAGTCTGAGCCCGAGCCTGAGCCCGATGAGCCCGTTGCTGCCGATCCGGGGCCCGCTGGTGCGGATCCGGTGGCGGTTCCGCTTCCAGTTCCAGAACGGGCGGAGGTCGCTCCGCGCGATCCCCAGCCTGAGCCCGTCATAGTTGCGCCGGTGCAAGCCCCGACTGGGGCCCCGCCACTGGGGACCTGGAAGGGTTCCTTGAACGGTCGAACGGCGACCTTGCGACTGACCGGAGACGCCAGAAACCCCGCCGGCCAGTTCGAGGTCAGATTTGGCGGGAACGTTGTCTCCACCAGCGTCTCTGGCACCTTCAACGCCGATACCAGGGCGCTGGTCCTCAACGATGTCGAGGACACCGAGGACGCCGGGACCTACACCGCGACGCTGGGGAGTGATCACGCGACCATGAGCGGCACGATGTCCTATCGGCACAAGTCGCGGGTCGTGCCCTTTGTGATGAACCTGTCGCCCTGAATCCGTGGACGCTCTCCTGCCGATCAGGGGCCGACTCCGCCGGGTAGGGCCAAGGTGCGGGCCTCCGAGAATGCGCCCTGGAAGCCGGTTCGGTCGAAGGATGCGATCCTCCACCACAGACCACGGATTCGATACGGAAGGAACAGCCGCTCGGGCCGCCACTCTGCGGCGGGCACGTCTTCGATTCGGATCACGTCGCTGAAGTCGGGCGCGGCGGACAGCTCGATTCGGTAGCCCAGCGCTCGTTCGACAGGAGTCCAGGTGAAGTCGGCCCGTCGGAGTGATGCCCCGTTGTCTGGACTCGCCGGGGCCCCGGGCTCCAACAGTTTGACGGCGTCCGAGGGCGCTTCGCCGGTGCGGACTCGGCTGCCATAGCCGGTGTCGACCGCGACCTCTGCGCCGGCGCCGAAGACTGTGGTGGGGGCGCCGACGGCCTCGGTTCTCGCGGCGTTGTCCTCGATGGTGACCCGGAAGCCACCGGCGTCGCCCGAGGTGACCCCGCTGGGGGTGACCACCGTGATCGCTCCAGGCTCGTCCTCGGCGGCGCGCACCGAGATGCTCCCGGAATCGACGGAGACGAGGGAGCCCCGGGCGCCGGATCGGGCAAATGTCGAGGTCACCGTCAGACAGGTGTCCGGCAGCAGGGAGAGATCGTCGTGAAAGCGTCCTTTGAGCGAGATGGCCAGGCGAATGGTCGCAAAGCCGTCGCTCAGGGTGCACACGACGCTCCCCGGAGGCAGTGACGCACCGACCGCGGCGGGGACGCGTGCGCTCCCGGGGGTTTGGATCTCCACGTCGCCGCTCCACGACAGAACGGCGGCGTCCTGGTCGACATGATCGGCGTGCAAGCTTGGCAACATGACGATGGACCCGACCTCGGCCTGTTCGCCGGGATCGAGGTCGTTGAGCTTGCGGATGACGTCTGCCAGGGTCGGATCTCCGAGATCCTCGGCGAGCGATTCGATGGTCATCTCGGCGCGGAACACCCGATGTTCCGCCGCCGAGGAAGTGCCGATCAACGCGTAAAGGGCGAGCCACATGCCGCTACTCCGAGACGGGGGTGAGAGTGACCTTGCGAAGCAAGTTCGGAGGGTCGTCAGCCGTGGGCGGCGCCGCCGGGAGGACCCGAATGTGGGACGATTCGACCCCAGAGGCCTGCAGCAGCGCGGAGACGGACTCGGCACGACGCTGCGCCAAAGTTTCGTTTGCCTGCACCGACCCCTCGGGAGAGTAGGAACCCTGGACCTCGAAGGTCCAGTCTCCAGCGTTGACCCCCATGTCGGACACGGCCTGCCGCATGTCTCCACTGAGCGTGCTGGCTCCAGCCGTGAAATAGGCGGTGAGCGGCTCGGGATCGGCGGCCCGCACCCACACCGCGTATCCGGAGACCAGCGCCGCTTCGTCCTCGTACCGGCGGCCTCCACCAATCACGACGACCGTGTGGGTGCCCTCGGGGACTGTTGCGGTGGCGACGCCATCTTCGGCGGGTTGCACGACCTCTGCGCCGATGAGGACCTTGTCTCGAGGCCGGGCGATGACGACGACTCCGCCTTGGGGTGGCGCCGGCTGAAGGGCGACTTCCAGGTCTCCGTCGAGGGTCAGGGTCTGCGCCAGGAAGCCGGGAGCCGAGACCGACACTTGCGCATCGGCGGGGAGCATCGCCAACCAGGCCTCGGACTCCGAGACGGGCACCCACTCGCAGACCGGGTGGGGAACCCACACCTCAGCGTCGGCGGGAGACACGAGCAGGCGGGGCGCGGTCGTGACGGCTTCGGGTTCCAGGACGGGTGACGGCGGATCTGGCATTTCGGTCGCGATGGCCATCTCAGGCACCTTGTCCGGCGCCCCGAAACCGCCTCCGAGGACCAGCCGCAGGGGCGCCGCGCCAGCCCCTGGCAACACCGCGGTCCCGGCTCCGAAGGCCATGTGCAGCCCGTTGGCCGCGCGGTGTCGAACGGTAGCCATGACCTGGACGGGGACACCCATGATGCCTCGGGTCTCGGAGTCGAGGGGTGCGTTCAGGCGGCCCTCCACCCCGAAGCCCGTCCGAGGGGTGGCCAGCCAGGACAGGCCGGTGGCGGCGATCAGTGAATCGCTCCCGCGAAAGGAACTAGAGCGCGACACCGGGATCGCGTTTGCGCCGATGGCGACGCCGCCCATCCCGCTGGCGGTGAGCCGACCCCAGCCGTGGGTGGCGTTCAGCGTCAGTCCGGCGCCGAGCCCGTTCTGGCCCAGGTAGATGGTGTGGTTTCCCGTTGGAACGACCAGGTCAGCCTGGACGCCGAGCCCGGTTCCCTCGTCGGACCCAGGGCGGATGATGGCGACCAGGCCGCCGGCGTGAAGGTCACCGACGCCAGCGGCGCGGACATCTTCGGCCGGTCCCGAGACGTGCATGTACACCGGGGCCGCCATGTGCAGCCGCACCCGGTCGTGAACAGCCAGCCCACCGGACACGTTCATGGTGAGCAGATTGTCGAGCAGCACAGTCGGTGTCCCGGACTTCCGCACCAGCAGCGGAGTCTCTGCATAGTCCAGCAACACCGAGGCGGATCCTTGCAACGCGTCGAATCGCCCGGGGCGGGTGAACGAGAGCGGGGCCCGGGTGTCGGCGTCGAACGTCGTGACCGACAACCCGTGGGCGTCGAATCCACCTTCTTGGGCCAGGGAGACCGAGGT
>CALBET010000233.1 GCA_937888665.1 uncultured Acidobacteriota bacterium | reverse complement strand
GCGCGCCCCGCGGCCGCGGAGTGGGGCATTCGGGGTCCCCACGAAGCGGCCGCGTGGGGTTCGGGGCACAGCCCCGTCTAAGTAACGAACAGCCCCGTCTAACGAATATCGCGTTCGGCGTAGTGGTTCCAGCCGAAGGCTTCCTTGAGGGCCATCGAGAAATCGAACCCCTGCTGCTCGCTCTCGGTGAGGGCCAGATTGAATTGCGCGGGAAACACCGCGTGTCCCTCGTACTCCTCGTTCCAGGAACCGACAGAATAGATCGGCGCCGGGAGAGCGGCAGTACCGAGAGCTCCTGGCCATTCCTGAGGTAAGTAAACCTCTTCGTGATGCCGCGTGAGCAGCTTGAGGTAGTTGGCAAAGGCCTGTCTGGTCGCGCTGAGCGTCGGCAACCCGTGCTTCGCGAATCCACCTGCGAGACTCGGAATGATCAGGACTTTCTGGTTGGTGAACCGACTCTCAAGCCCGCGCACCGCTTCCGTCGCGCGCTCCAGCCGCAGGCGCTGGAGCGCGCCGTAGGACTCATCCAAACCGAACGGGGCCGCAGTCGTCTTGAGATTGGCAGCGTGATACGCGTAGATCGCGTCGAACAGAGCGCCACGGCTCAGTCGATCGGGGGACGCGGTGGACGTAGACGCCAGCGGCAACAACTCGTCACCGACGAGATACGGAAACTCCCCATAGACACGCCTGAACGCCTCCAGCCCCTCCGCGACGACCGTGGTCATCTTGTCGAATTCGCGGGCGTCGTCCGGGTTCAGCCCCCATGCATGGGACGCGAAAATGAAGACCACCGGACGGCCATCAAGCAGGAACACGCGTGTGGGGTATCGATCCCGAGCCTCCACCAGGGTCTGGGCCATGGCGGCGAAGTCTTGCAGCAGGGTGCTGCGAACCTTGGCCGAATGAAAGTCCACCCGGCCGCCGACGGTCGGTAGCGCCAGCACCGCCTCGTACAGCAACGCGACGTAACGGGTGGCGGCGTTCGCCGCCGCGAAGTAGCCGGCTCGAAAATTCGGCAAAATCGTCGGGGTCAGCCGACGAGGGATCCAACTCAAGGCGTCGACGGTGATCCCGAACTCGTTCTTCAGGCGGTTGAACTCCGCCTCCACCACCGGATCGTTCGACAGATAGTCCCCACCCAGATACCGGACGGTCTGCTGCAGCAGGGGACGACGAATCTGGTCATACCACCCGTAATGCCATCCGACTGTGATTGGCCGCCGCACGGGCCGGGACGGCACGGCAGATGTCGCGAGGAGGCGGGACACCGCGTCGACGGCATCCTGGCCGATGACGCCTCGACCGAAGACATCGGCGCGCGGGTCAAAGCCGGTATTGGGCTCGATCCCGAAACCACGCGAGGTGAACAGCGCCTGCTCCATCACACCCGCGTCGCCGATCCCGAGAGTCCCGTCTCCGTTGACGTCCGCCACGTGCGACGCCAGGGTGACCGGGGCGGTGGTTTGCGCCCCGAGCCTGCCCCCAGCGGCCCCCGCCGCCAGGCTCATGGCGCCGAGACGTAGCAGCGACCGCCGATCAATCCGAGTTACCGTCATATTCACTGGGGCACAACGCGGGGTGGCGGCGTGGAGATGTTTCCACACCAAGTGGCGGAGCCGCAGGTCCGCCAACTCACCCGCTAGTACCGATAGTGCTCCGGCTTGTACGGACCGTCAACCTTCACACCGATGTAGTCGGCCTGATCCTTTGTCAGGGTCGTCAACTTCACACCAAGATGATCGAGGTGGAGCCGAGCCACCTTCTCGTCCAGGAGCTTGGGAAGCATGTAGACCTTCTTTTCGTAACCTCCGGTGTTTTCGTGCAGTGCCACCTGCGCCAGCACCTGGTTGGTGAACGAGGCGGACATCACGAAGCTCGGGTGTCCAGTCGCGCATCCGAGATTCAGCAGCCGCCCCTCGGCAAGCACCATGACGCTGTGCCCATCGGGAAACCTCCACTCGTCATACTGCGGCTTGATATTGATGTGATGTATCCCGGGGATCTTCTTCAGGCCGGCCATGTCGATTTCATTATCGAAGTGTCCGATGTTCCCGACGATCGCCTTGTCTTTCATCCGAGCCATCTGCGCGGCCAAGATGATGTCCTTGTTCCCGGTCGTCGTCACGAAGATATCGGCCCGGTCCAGCATCGCCTCGAGGGTGTTGACCTCGTAACCCTCCATGGCCGCCTGCAGCGCACAAATCGGATCGATCTCGGTGACCACCACACGGCACCCCTGGCCACGTAGCGCCTGAGCACACCCTTTGCCCACTTCGCCGAACCCTAAGACCAGCGCGACCTTGCCGCCGAGCATCACATCGGTGGCGCGGGCCAGCCCATCCGGCAGCGAGTGTCGACAGCCGTACACGTTGTCGAACTTGCTCTTGGTCACCGAGTCGTTCACGTTGATGGCCGGGAACAGGAGCGTCCCGGCCTCCATCATTTCGTAGAGACGATGGACGCCGGTGGTGGTCTCTTCACTGACCCCGCGGATCGCTGGACTGATCCGCTGCCAGTACGTCTTGTCGCGCGCCTGGAGGTTACGCAGCAGGTCAAGGATGACCCCCCATTCCTCCGGCTCGGTCTCCGGATCAAAGCCCGGCACTTCACCAATGTTTTCAAACTCGTAGCCCTTGTGCACCAACAGTGTCGCATCGCCGCCGTCGTCCACGATCAACGCCGGCCCACCACCGTCTGGCCAGACCAGCGCCTCATTCGTGCACCACCAGTACTCCGTCAGCGTCTCCCCTTTCCAAGCGAAGACGGGAATCCCCTTCGGGTCCTCCGGAGTGCCGCCGGTCTCAGGTCGCCCGACGGCCACGGCCGCCGCGGCGTGATCCTGAGTCGAGAAGATGTTGCAGGAGACCCAGCGCACGTCGGCGCCTAGTGCGTCCAGCGTCTCGATCAGCACGGCGGTCTGCACCGTCATATGGAGGCTGCCCATGACTCGGGCCCCATCGAGCGGCAACGAGTCCGCGTACTCCTCGCGGAGGGCCATCAAGCCAGGCATCTCCTGCTCGGCGAGCCGAATCTCATTGCGGCCGAATGTTGCCAGCGACAGGTCTGCCACTTTGAACGGCTCGCGTCCCGCCCGGGTGGCCTCCTCGAACGCGTGAGCCTTTTCCACTGCCGTCGGTCCCATGCCTCTCTCCTCTCGGCTCCACGACATCCAACACCGCCCTGTCGACACAGAACGGATCAGGGCACAGAGCACCTACCGATATCGTTGATGATCGTTGACTCGTCCGAGCCTATCCACGAGCGCCAGACCTCGACGCATACTTGAGCAGCCCGCGGTGAACACTCCGTCGCCGACGAGCACGCAGAATCGAAGCGCCCATTGTAACCTGAGACCACGGCTGGGAGACGCCGCGCGGCGAGCCCGCCCGCGGTAGGTGCTCTCA
>CALBET010000232.1 GCA_937888665.1 uncultured Acidobacteriota bacterium | reverse complement strand
CGTCATGGTTTCAACCTCGCGCAACGAGTACGGGTGGGCGGCGAGGCGTAGCTCCTTCCACTTACCGTGGAAACCTGGCGATCCCGAAGCTGCCGTTGATGCCACCAATCCAGATCTCGTCGTTGACGTCGATCGCCACCGTTCCAAGCTTGAAGAAATCATTACCCTCGTAGTCCACCAGTTGCCGGACAGCAAACGTGTTCGGATCGACCTCGGCGACACGCGCGGCCGCCGGTTCACAAGGGTCGGAACCTTCACAGCGAGTGACGTGACCGGCGACGATTACCTTGCCAGCGCGTCCCCAGCGCACGTTGTCGACGTTGAAGCCAACAGAGATTGAGTCGACTCGCACTGGGGTTTGGCCACGCGACAGGCGCACCAGGGCCCGGTCACTCCAGCCGCCGATGTAAAACCATTCGCCATCATCCGAGGACACCAAGCCATTGGGACCACGCATCTGGCTGCCCGGCACTTCGATCCAGCCAGTCATGGGATACCATTCCCAGAGTTCTCCGCCGGTGGTGTCGAAATTGGTGGCTCCAAGAGAGCCACCGGGCAAGACCGTAATAGAGTTGATGCGCCGGGTGCCTTCCGGCGCGGGGATACACCCGATCCATTTCATGGAGGGAAAAGCACCGCTGGCATTCAGCTCAAATACTTCGATGGCTTCGCGAGCACCATGGCCAACCACATACAGCGTGTGCACGTTACCGCTGCCTTCCCGCAGGGTGAGTCCGTGCGGTTGAAACGAGTTATTCGGACCCGGGCAAGCGCGATAGGTGAGGGTGTCGTGTTGCGGTGGCAAGGCGCCCGCGGGAAAGATTTCGCGGACGGTGTGGTCACGAATGTGAACCGCGTAGAGCGGGCCTTCCGAATCGGAGTATCGCCCGGACGCAATCAACCAGGGGGTATTCGGAACCTCGTAAAGGTCTTCCGGGTTGGTGGTACCGCACACGAACTTTATTGTACCGTCAGGGTCACAGGTCTGGGCGCTGAGAGCGTTCATGCTGTGAAGGCCTAGTACCACTGCGAGGGACACGATCCATCGTGACATGCCGTCACCTCCGTCATTCTTGGGGACGCCCAGATCTGTTTGGCACTGGGCAGAGCTTCGTCGATCGGGATGGGCCTCTGCTTGATCCGGTCCGCCAGCGTCGGACCCTCGAGCAGCTCCAGCACGAGCGCCCGCGTGTCGTCGCCCTGGATGCCGTGAATGGCGGGGATGTTGGGGTGGCGAGGCTGTCATGCCCCCTTCGCCGATGAGGGCGGAGACGTTGTAGTGCCCGAGGCGGGTGCCAGCGGTCAGGGCCATCAGCTGTGTGCGCGAAGGATCGGGACCATTCTACGCCCGCACGGTCGTCGGCTCCAGCGTCCTCCGACCAGTTCCGTTTCTATGGCGAAGAGCTGATGCAGCGGTGCATGGCCTTTCGTTCTTTCCTGGACGCCGGAATCATGGTGGCGGCGGGCTCGGACTTCAGCCCAGGCCCGTTCGCACCTTTGATGGGCATCCAGGGGATGGTCACGCGCAAGGGCTGGGACGGGAAGGTCTGGGGCGCCAATCAGAAGAGTGGAGGAAGCGATCCGCGTGAACACGATCCACGGCGCGCACGCGCGGTGCTGAACAAGGACATCAAGATCGTTCGGACCGCCGTAGGCGGGAAGGCCGTGTACGAAGCATTGAGTGGGGTGTTCGAGCTCGGCGGCCGGTCCCTCAACATCGTGGGCTACGGGCGGGACGCCTCGCCTTCCCCATGGTCTCGGGCGTGCAGCTGACCGATCAACAGCGACCGGCGCAAGCACCCAAAGATGTGCGGCAGGCCCTCACCGAACGCTTCGCCCGAGCTTCCTAGCGCCACCGCTCGCGGAGCTCGGACCCGGCCCAGCGGAGGTGAGCGAAGCGAGCGCGCCAGCGGTCGTCGAGCAGGAGGATCAGGCCGAGCAGACGAAGTTCCTTCGGCAGCTGGTTCCCGTTGGTCGGGCTCGCCTCCAGCGGCCACACGTGCCGTGCAAAGTGTGCGCGCTTCCAGCGCGGCAGCTCGGCAGTGAGGGCCTCGGGAACGACGCTGCCGAACCAGTGCGCGAGGAACTCGAACGCGAGCCCCGCGTAGGCGTGCAGCCGGTACTCTCTGGCCCGCTGCGCGAATACCGGCCAATCGATCTCTGCCCCCCAGCGTTCGAGCGCGAGGTGGATGTCGAGTCCGTGCCGAAGATGCAGCAGCGTTGGGCGCGTCTCGACCTGATCCTTGATCAGATGCGTACACAGGTACAGGATCTCGTCGCCCGGATCGAGGGTCCAGGCGGGAAAGCGAGGGTCGACAGGCGGTCGCGACCGAGACCACAGCGCATTCGCGAAACCCGTCGCGCGGCACCAGCGGGGCAGCAGATCGGCGTGCAGTTCCACGGTGGTCGTCGATGAATCAGCTTCGATGCGCTCGAAGGGGCGGTCGTAGCGACCCGGCGGCCCGACGGTCCGGAATCCATCGCGCTCGAGAGCCGCCGCGGCCCCCGCCGCGTCGTCGCGGCGGACGAGCAGGTCCAGGTCGTAACCGAGGGCGCGCCCGCCCACATCGGGATAGAGACGCGTCGCAAGGCAGGTTCCCTTCAGCGGAATCGCCGGGATCGACTCGGCGGCGAACGCCTCGAGACGCCGCACGAGCTCCTCGTGACGGATGGTGGCGAAGAGATGATTAGCCACGTGCAGGCCCCGCAGGCGCTGGAGCGTGTCTTCGCGAATCGTG
>CALBET010000231.1 GCA_937888665.1 uncultured Acidobacteriota bacterium | reverse complement strand
GGGTGGGATTTGGCCGTGTCGGACCGCCAGGACCGCCTTCACGAAGCTGGCGATGCCGGCGGCTGATTCGAGGTGTCCGAAGTTGCTCTTGACCGAACCGATGGCGCACCACGGGCGCTCTCGCCGAGTCCCCGCAAAGGCGCGACCGATGGCTTCGATCTCGATGGGGTCCCCGAGTCCGGTGCCGGTGCCGTGCGCCTCGATGTAGCCGATCGTGTCGCACGGAACCGCACTGACCGCCTGTGCCGCGCGGATGACACTCGCCTGACCATCCACATTGGGCGCGGTGAACCCGATCTTCGAAGAGCCGTCGTTGTTCACGGCCGAACCCTTGATGACGGCGTGAATAAAATCGCGGTCCCTGAGGGCATCCTCGAGGCGCTTGAGAACGACCACGCCGACACCGCTGCCAGGGATGGTGCCGGCGGCACGCGCATCGAACGCGCGACAGTGGCCATCCGGCGACAGCATGCTGCCGCCTTGATGCAGGTAGCCCACCCTCTGTGGACACCGCAGGGTCACCCCGCCGGCGAGCGCCATGTCGCATTCGTAGTTCAGCAGCGACTGGTTCGCCTGGTGGACGGCGACGAGCGACGTGGAGCATGCCGTCTGGACAGTGACCGCCGGGCCGCGCAGATCAAGCAGATAGGCGAGCCGCGTCGCGAGATAGTCCTTGTCGTTCGCGATCAGCTTCGCAAGATTGAAGTCGGCACCGGTGCGGTCGAGGGTGCCGCCAAGGTTGTTGAGCAGATACGTGCTCAAGCTGCAGCCGGCGAACACGCCGACGTTGTGACTGGACCGGCCCGGTGCGTACCCCGCATCCTCGAGCGCCGACCACGCACACTCGAGGAACAACCGATGTTGCGGGTCGAGTAGCTCAGCCTCGCGGTCACGCAGACCGAAGAGTTCGGCGTCAAACAGGTCGAACTGCTCCAGCACGGCCGCGCGTGCGACGTAGTTGGGGTCGCGCGCGGTGTTCGGGTCAACCCCGGCCAGGATGAGCTCCTCCTGCGAGAACTCCGTCACCGACTCGACGCCCGCGGTCAGGTTGTCCCAGAACGCGGTGACGTCGCGCGCCCCAGGAAACCGAACGGCCATTCCGACGACGGCGATACTCAGACTGCCGGCGTCTGATTCATGGATCATCGGCCCACAGGCTCCCTGGATTTTCGTCTCTGCACGGCCTGGGCACGATTGCGACTGGCGCGCTCGAGGCGCAAGTGGTCTTCGCTACCGGCTGGCTGCTTCTCGTCAGCGCGTGGCGCGCGAAGCGCCTGCGCCAGGGATGCCACTGTCGGGTGGTTGAACATCTCGGCGACTGGGAACTCCTTGCCAAGATACGCGGACAGGCGCTGATGAATTTGCACCAAGTGGAGCGACGTGCAGGCCAGCTCAACAAACGTGGTCCCGGGGCCCACATCGTCGACTCCCATGACGGCGCTGACGATCCGGGCAACCTCCGGGTCGCCGTCCCCGGGAACCCCGGCGGTCGCTGCGGCCGCGCGGGTTGGGCGCTCCGGTGGCGGCAAACTGGTTCGGTCGACCTTGCCGTTCGACGTCAAAGGCAGCGCGTCGAGTTCGACGATGACGGCCGGCACCATGTAGGCAGGCAGCGTGGCGCGCAAGGCCTCGAGGAGCACCGGCTCGAGCTTGACATCCGGCGCGGTCGACTCGCGCGTGACATACGCGACCAGGCGGCGCTCGCCCTGGTCGTCCGCCAACGCAACGGCAACCGCCGCGCGAACCGCCGGATGCAGGGCCAGGACCGACTCAATCTCACCGAGCTCGATGCGGTGCCCCTGAATCTTGACCTGAAAATCAAGCCGGCCCAGCAGCTCGATATCGCCGGACGGAAGGTACTGGCCCAGGTCGCCGGTCCGGTACAGCCGTTCCCCAGTCGTCGGCTGGACGACGAAACGGCGCCGTGTCTCCTCCGGGTCGCCGAGATACCCCTGAGCCAGCCCGGCCCCCCCAATCAGCAGCTCGCCTGGCACCCCAACCGGACAAGGGCGTAACCCGCCGTCGACGACATGGAAGCTCTGGTTTGCCATCGGCCTGCCGTAGGGGATGCTTGCCCAGCCCTCGTCGATCCGGTCAATCTGATGCCAGATCGACCAGATCGAAGCCTCTGTGGCCCCCCCCATACTGACGAGCGAGATCCCATCGATGAGACGCCGAACCCTGCCTGGCAGGGTCACGGGAATCCAGTCGCCGCTCAAGAGGGCAACCCGAAGGCTGGTCAGGTCGCGCGCGTGCCCACCCTCGCAGTACTCGACGAGCAACTGCAACAGCGCCGGCACCGAGTTCCAAACCGTGACGCGATGCTCACCGATCAGGTGTGCCCAGCGGTCGGGATCATGCCCGGCATCGGGCGCCGGCAGCACCAACGCAGCGCCAGCACCTAGAGTACCGAAGACGTCGTAGACCGACAGGTCGAAGCTCAACGACGAGAGGCCGAGAATGCGGTCTCGCGCTGCGAGCTGGATCCGCGCGTTGACGTCGGCCACGGTATTGGCGACGCTCCGGTGGGAGATCATCACGCCCTTCGGCTGTCCCGTCGAGCCTGATGTAAAGATCGTGTAGGCGAGGTCGTCGAGCGTCTGTGCCGCGTCGAGGTCGCCGCCGCTCGCCTCGTCTTCCGCCACATCGACCGCGATTCGCGCAACACTCTCTGGCCAGCCGACCTCATTGCCAATCCCGCTCTGGACGAGGACGGTTCGCACGTGCCCCCTGTCCAGCAAGTGTCGGATTCGGAGCGGTGGCAGAGCGACGTCAATCGGCAGATACGCCGCGCCGGCCCGGAGGATGGCCAGCACCGCGATGATTTGCTCCCACCCTTTGTGCATCACCACGGCCACCAACTCGTTCGGTGCGGCGCCGCGACGACGGAGCTCATGCGCGAGGCTCGCCGATCTACGCTCGAGCTCGCCGTACGTGAAGGTACGAGCGGGCGTGATGAGGCCGACGCGATCGGGTTCGCGTCGGGCTTGCTCAACGAAGGGTGCGTGCAGCAAATCGAGTGCAGGCGCTCGCGTGGTCGCGTTCGCCTGAGCACGGCTGCGGAGCTGGTCGCGCGGCACCACCGTCATGGCCGGTTCGCGCCAGGCGCGATCCTCTTGCGCCAGTGTGTGCAACAGCTCGCGGTAGGTCTCGAACATCGCGTCGAGCGTCTCTTCCGGGTAGTGCCCGCCGGCCGTGTCCCAGTGGAAGGCCAGTGCCCCCGCATCCTGAAACGCCTGGTGATCGAGACTCACTTGTGGCGTCTGACTCACCCCGAACACGACCTCGCCCAGCCAATTCCCGGCGAACAGCGCGCTCGTCTCTCCATGCGCGTCGCCGAGGAGGCTCGTGAAGACGACCGGCATCAGCGCCGTCGCCTGGGTCCGATGCGCGCGTCGCAGCCGTCGCATGACCTCGACGCCGCTCACCGCGATGTGGTCCATGTCTCGAGTGAGACGGGCATGGAGCGCGGCGGCGTTGGCCACGAATGTGTGATTGGACCGGTTCACCTCGAGCAGGATCGTGGTCGTGAAATCGCCGACCAACAGGTCCACCTGCGGATGCATCGGCAGACGCGAGCAGAAGGTCAGATTGAGGGTGAACGAATCGTTCGCGCTCCACGTGCCGAGGACTTCGGCGAAGGCGCTGCAGACCAGCGACGACGGGGTCAGCCCGTGCTCGCTGGCTCGGGTCCTGAGCTGCGCCCAGAGTGGAGCCGCGAGCGTCCCTTTCCGGCGGCGGCGCGCGGACGAGCGCACTTCCGAATCGACCGCGTCGGGTACCTTCGGCAGCGCCGGGGATGGTGGCAGGCTGGCCAGGCGTTGCTCCCAATAGGCGACGGCCCGTCGGTATCGCTCACTCGACCGCTGTGCCTGCTCGGCGAGGACGTAGTCACGGAACGAGAGGTCAATCGGCGGCAGTGCCACGCCTCGATACAGAGCTTCCCAGTCCCGAAGCATGAGCGACAGGCTCATGGCGTCGATCAGCAGCAGGTCAAAGCTCAGATGCGTGCGCACCCGGCCGGCCGGTAGCAGGCTCACCCGAACTTCGAACACCGGCCAACGCCCCGGGTCGAACACGACGCCTGACATCTGTTCACGAACCGCCAGCAGGGCGCTGGCGGCGGTCGGGTCCGGTGTCCGGAGGTCGAGCCGCCCGAATCGATACGGTTCGGTCTCGGCCAAGATGCGCTGCTTCCCGTCAGGCTCGACGAACGCACGTAGCATGTCGTGTCGTTCGACGAGTTGCTGGAATGCGCGCTCAAGACGGTCGACGTCCAGCCCGGGACCTTCGAATTCCTGGTAATAGTGGCACCCGACCTGGCCGAGATCGACGGCCGCGGTCCGCCCGATCCAATACGCCTGCTGAATATCCGTGAGGAGAAACGGCTCGTGGCGGTGCTCGCGGTCGACCTCAAGACGGCCGGTCTGGGCACCGTCATGCTGCTGGCGCAAGAGTCCCAGGAGCGCCTGCTTGTGGGTGGTGAGGCCGGCCCGGATCTCGTCGGTGAGCGCGTGGCGATTCCCTCGAACCGCCAGCTCGTTACCGTCCGCTCGAATCTGAATCTTGAGCTCGGACAGGCTCTGCAGCAAGTCGTTCACGTTCATGTATGAAATTCTTCCTCGTCGACATGCTCTTTTGTCTCGCTGGTGCCGCCATCGGTGACTGAGGCAAGAAGATCGCCAAGCTCCAACTCGCCCATGAGCCGTCCCACGACGACACTCACGGAGCAGTCAGCGTCGAGGAAGTCCTGGGTTGCAATGTGGATCCCCAGATTGAACTCGAGCAGAGTCTGAAACGTGTTGGCGGACAGCGAATCAAGCCCCAGCTCGACCAGGGGACATGTCTCATCGACCTGGGTCCCGGACTCGAGTTTCAGGGCTTGGCGGGCCAGCTGTCGAACGTAGGCAAGCGTGCACGTTCGCCGCTCGTCACCTTTCGCCTCGCGAAGCTGCTGTGGTCGGATCTGTTCCACCGACGCGACGGGCGACTCACGGTCGCCGGGAGGGCGGCTGACTGTCTTGACGTCGAGCCACGCTGGCCACATTGGCTGGCGCTGCCAACAGTAGTTGGGCAGCGACGTCATCCGACCCCGCTCCTGCCACAATGCCCGCCAGTCCACGTCGCGGCCACAGCAATACATCCGGGCGATCTGCTCGAGCACGTCGATGACGCTGGATGTCGAGTAGTGTCCATCCGCCGTCGAGCCGAGCACCACGACCGCGGCGCCGGCGTGGGTCGTCTCAGCAAGCGGTGCCGCGGCGCGGGCGAGAGCCTGCTCGACCTCGTCTTCATGATCGGCCGCCGCCACCGACGTGTATCGAAGCGCGGCCGTCATATCCATCGCACCGAGGGCCACGGCGGCCGCCGCGCGGCCAATGCCGCGCGCGATGAGGACGTCGGGGCGCAACCCCCACGACTCCAACAGAGCGGCGAACGCGAACTGATCGGCCAAGACCGAGCGCAGCGGGCTACCCGCGAGCCCAGGAGCCGCGTCACATTGCGCCAGGGCTTCCACAAAGGCGCGTTCCTCGAGAAGCGTCGTTCGGTCGGCGTCGCTCCAGCGAGAGGGCCCGTCGCCAAAGACCCAGACGACGTTCGCGACAGGCCGGGGCGAACGACCGGCGCCGCTGAGGGCCGCGATGAGATCCGCCTTCGTTCCACCGACGACTGCCAGACGATGGTCGTGATGCGAGCGTCCCACGCTCGCGGTGAAGCAGATATCGGACAGCGA
>CALBET010000230.1 GCA_937888665.1 uncultured Acidobacteriota bacterium | reverse complement strand
GAGTGGTGCCCCTGCCAGGACCGACCGCGGCCGTTGCCGCGCTGGTGGCTTCGGGCGCGCCGGCGAACAGTTTTACCTTTGTCGGCTTTACTCCAAGTAGGTCTAACGACAGAAAAAAATGGTGCCTGGATTTGGCTTCTGAGACGCGCACCCTGATTTTCTTCGAATCGCCACACCGGATTCGAGCAACGTTGGGCGTTGCGCTCGAATGCTGGGGCGACCGTCGCGTCTCGGTCTGCCGGGAGCTCACGAAGATTCACGAAGAATTGGTCACAAGACCTATTTCGGAACATTTGGAGGCGATCACATCACCGCGTGGCGAGTATACCTGTGTCGTCTGGCCTCCGTCACCGTGCGGTCCGATCGTCAAACCGCTGCCAGAAGACGCACTTCTTCGAGATGAATTCGGTCAAACAACAGAAATAATGAAGTCCAGGCGTGCGGCGCTGAAGGCAATGGCACAGAAATATGGACTCACGGGCCGTCAAATGTACACAGAGTTGGAGCGGTCCAAGAAAATTGGCCTAAAGACCTAATTTGTATCATTTGGCGTGAGGCCACGCCTGCACCTTGACCGATCCGGTGCCGTTTGTTTAATGTGCCGGATCGATCCATCATCGAGCGCCAGACCCCAGCCGACGGGGCGCACCGAAGGAGACCAAATGGCCAAGCAGCGTCGCCCGCCGGCGCACGCCGCCGCGAGCAAGACTGCGGCCCGGGCAAAGCGCCCAACAGCCGCGGCGGCGAAACGCAGTGCAACCAGCGCACGCGCACGCCGCTCGACCTCGACGCCGGTGGCCAAGGTCAGCGTCGCCTATGCCAAGGCGGTCACGCTGTACGAGAAGGGCCTCAAAGCGCTGCAACGGCACCAGCACGAAGCGGCGGCAACCGCGTTTCGCCAGCTCCTGGAGGTATATCCGGACGAACAGGAACTGCACGAACGCGCGCGTCTCTACCTGGCCGTCTGCGAGCGAGCGATGGGGCCCCAGGCGCAACCGTTGAAGGGGGCCGACGAAAAGATTCTCGCCGCCACCGTGGCACTCAATCGTCGCGACGTGGACGAGGCGCTGGCGATACTCCGCGGCGCGGCGGCCGCGGACTCAAGGCACCACTACGTGCAATACATGCTGGCGCTCGCGTATGCGCAGCGTGCTGACGCCGAGGCGGCGTGCCGACACCTGACCAAGGCGATCGCGCTCGATCCCAAGAATCGGCTCCAGGCTCAGCACGAGCGTGATTTCGACCCGATTCGGAGAAGTCAGTCCTTTCTCGACGCCATCGCGACCCGGTAGCTAGCTCGATTCCCGCCCGCGGTCGGACTTGCCCCGGCCGGCGCCAGCCCCCGAATCGACTAAACTGAAGCCGGATCGGTGCTGCTGAACTGGAATGGAATGTCACGCCACGTCCTGATTCTGGCGGCCGGGCAAGGCACCCGGATGAGGTCGGCGCGGCCGAAAGTGCTGCATCGGCTCGCCGGTCTGGCGTTGATTGAACATGTCCTCCGCGCGGCGGAGCCGCTGGAACCGGCCATAACTGCGGTCGTGGTTGGGCATCAGGCGGCTCAGGTACAAGGGGGGCTCGCCGACCACACCCCGCTGCGGTTCGTGGTGCAATCCGAGCAACTCGGGACCGGCCACGCGTTGCTCCAGGCCGCCCCGGTGTTCCAGGGATGTCGGGGCACGCTTGTCGTGCTGTCAGGCGACGTACCGCTGGTGCGGGCGGCCACGCTCGAGCGCCTGGTCGCCACGCACGAGCGCACCAAAGCCGCGATCACGGTGGTGACCGCCCACGTCGCGCGTCCGTACGGGTACGGGCGCATTGTGCGGACCGAGGGCCAGCTCAGTGGGGTCGTCGAGGAGCGGGACGCGTCGGACACGCAGCGGCAGGTGAAGGAGATCAACAGCGGGATCTACGCGTTCGATCTCGAGCCGCTGTTCGAGGCGCTCCAGGAGATTCCGTCTGCCGGCGCCGTCAACGAGATTTATCTGCCCGGGCTCGTCACGATTTACCGACGCCGTGGATTGCCGGTCGAGACCATCGCGGTGCCGGACCCCAACGAAGTGCGCGGCATCAACAGTCAGACCGAGTTGGCGGAGGTCAGCAGCATTGTGAGACAGCGCAAGAACGAGGAATTGATGGCGGCCGGGGTCACGATTGAAGACCCGTCCACGACGTATATCGACGTCGATGTCACCGTGGGTCCCGATACGGTTATTCACCCTGGGGTGTTTCTCGAGGGTCGCACGACGGTGGGAGCCAGATGTGAACTGCACGCTGGCGTCCGGATCGTCGACTCGACGCTCGAGGACGACGTGCTGGTCAACAATCACTGTGTCATCCAGCGCTCCCATATCGGGGGGGCGGCCCGCGTGGGACCGTTCGCCCATTTGCGAGAGGGTACCGTGGTCGGAGCAGAAGCAAAGATCGGGAACTTTGTGGAAACAAAGAAGACGTCGCTCGGGCGCGGGTCGAAGGCCGGTCATCTGACATACCTGGGCGACGCCTCGGTGGGCGACGGCGCAAACGTGGGGGCCGGGACGATCACCTGCAACTATGACGGAGTGAACAAGCACCGCACCACCATCGGCAACAACGCCTTCATCGGCAGCGGCACCGAACTGGTGGCACCCGTCGAGGTGGGCGACGGCGCGTACGTCGGGGCCGGTTCCTGCATCACGGAGGACGTGCCGGCCGGCGCTCTCGGGCTGGCCCGCGGCCGGCAGGTCAACAAGAACGGGTGGGCCGGCCGCCGCCGAGACCAACAGGACTAACGACCGTCATGTGCGGCATCATCGGCTACATCGGAGACCAACCGGTTGTCCCGGTCCTGATCGAAGGACTGCGCCGACTGGAATACCGGGGCTATGACTCCGCCGGCATCGCGCTCGTGCGGAACGGGCAGCTCGAGATTCGGCGTAGCGCCGGGAAGCTGGCCCGACTGGAGGAGGCGATTGCGGCCCAGCCGGTGGACGGCGATTACGGTCTAGGCCACACGCGATGGGCCACCCACGGCCGGCCCACCGAGGAGAACGCCCACCCTCACCGCGATTGCAGCGGTCGCATCGTGGTCGTGCACAACGGCATCATCGAGAACTACCTGGACTTGAAACACGAGCTCGAAACGCAGGGACACCGGTTCCAGACCGAGACTGACACGGAAGTGCTCGCCCACTTGGTGGAGCGGGAAATGCGCGACGACGGGCTCGCGTGCGCTGTGCGGCGTGCCCTGGAGGCCGTCAGGGGACTCTTCGGGTTAGTCCTGCTCAGCGTGGACGACCCCCAAAAACTGGTCGCGGCGCGGAACGGTCCGCCGATTCTCGTTGGACTCGGGGACCAGGAATTCTTCGTCGCCTCGGATGTACCAGCCATTCTGAGCCATACCCGCGATGTCGTCTTTCTGGGCGACCAGGAGATGGCGGTCCTCACCCGCACGGGGGTCGAGTTCACCGACTTTGCCGGCGCGCCGGTGCGTACGACCACCCAGCGCATTACCTGGGATCCGGTGATGGCCGAGAAAGGCGGCTACAAGCACTTCATGCTGAAGGAGATCTTCGAGCAGCCATGGGCCACCCAGGAGACGATGGTCGGGCGCGTGTCGCTCGAGTCAGGCCAGGTCTTCCTCGGTGAACTGGAGATTGCCCCTGACCGGCTGCGGGCAATCGATCGGATCATCCTGCTGGCGTGCGGCACATCGTGGCATGCGGCGCTGATTGCCAAATTCGTGATCGAACAGCTGACTGGCGTACCGGTGGAGGTCGACTACGGTTCCGAGTATCGGTATCGCGACCCGATCGTCACCGCCGCGACGCTCGCCATTGTCATTACGCAGTCTGGCGAGACGGCGGACACCCTCGCCGCGCTGCGGGAAGCGCGCCGCAAGGGGGCAGTCACTGTCGCCGTCTGTAATGTCGTGGGCAGCATGGCGACACGAGAAGCCGCCGGTACGGTGTATACCCATGCGGGTCCAGAAATTGGCGTCGCCTCAACCAAGGCGTTCACCTCTCAGCTCGTAGCGCTGCACCTCCTGGCCCTCTACCTCGCGCAAGCGCGTCAGACCCTGGCCCCCGACGTGGTACGGGCCCACCTTGGAGACCTGAACCATCTGCCCCGGTTGCTCGAGCAGGCCCTGAAAAGTGATGAGGCGATTCAGGCTGTCGCGCGGCGCTTCTATGCCCATCGCAACTTCCTGTATCTGGGCCGTGGCATCAACTATCCGATCGCGCTCGAAGGCGCTCTGAAGCTCAAAGAGATTTCCTATATTCACGCGGAGGGCTACCCCGCCGGAGAAATGAAGCATGGTCCGATCGCCCTCATCGACGAGGAGATGCCGGTGGTCGCCCTCCTGCCGTCCGGACCGGTGTTCGCGAAGATGGCCTCAAACCTGCAACAGGCCAAGACTCGCGGCGGGGCCATCATTGCCGTCACGAATGCCAGCCCCGACCAGATTGCCCCGCTGATCGACCCGTCCCGGGATGCCGTCATTACCATCCCCGACTCGTCTCCGCTGCTCACGCCAATCGTCATGGTCGTGCCGCTGCAGCTCCTGGCGTACCACATCGCCGTCCGCCGTGGCTGTGACGTCGACCAGCCGCGAAACCTGGCCAAGAGCGTTACGGTCGAGTAGCCGAGCGATGCCCGTCTCAGGCCCCGGTATGGACTTCCTGGAACAATTGAACCCCGAGCAGCGGGCCGCGGTCGTGCAGACCGAGGGTCCGCTTCTGATTCTGGCTGGGGCCGGCTCAGGGAAGACCCGGGTCATCTCCTCTCGGGTGGCCTACCTGGTGCGCGAAGGACATGCCGAGCCTGACCAGGTGCTGGCGGTCACATTCACCAACAAGGCGGCTGCGGAGATGCGGGAGCGGGTGGAGCGGCTTCTGGCCACCGACTGCCGACGACTCTGGGTTTCGACGTTTCACGCCTTCTGTGCTCGTCTTCTTCGACGCGAGGGCCCGGCCATCGGACTCTCGCGCGACTTCGTGATCTATGACTCCTCGGACCAACTGGCAGTGGTGCGTCGCGCGCTCCGCGAGCTGAACATCGACGACAAGATGCTGCCCGCGCGGCAGGCGCTGTCCATCATCAGCCAGGCGAAGAACCAGATGACTGATCTGGAATCGCTCCAGAGTGAGGGGTGGAGCTCCCGGGGCGAGATGGCGGCCAAGGTGTCCGAACGATATCGTCGTGCGCTCGATGAGGCCAACGCACTCGACTTCGACGACCTGTTGCTCCGCACGGTCGACCTGTTCGCCACCGCCGAACGGGTCAAGCAACGCTACACCGAGCGGTTCCGGTTCATCATGGTCGATGAGTATCAGGACACGAATCAGCCGCAATACAAACTGATCCGGCACCTCGCCGATCACCATCGCAACCTCTGCGTGGTGGGAGACCCGGATCAGTCGATCTACAAGTGGCGGGGCGCTGACCTGCGCAACATCATGGACTTCGAGCAGGACTTCCCAGAGGCGACCGTCGTGCGCCTCGAGCAGAACTACCGCTCGACCCAGGTCATCTTGGACGCGGCGTCGGCCGTCATCCAGCAGAACCGGAACCGCAAGGCGAAACGGCTGTGGACCGACCGGATCGGTGGTCCGTCGCTCCGCTACTTTCGCGGGGGCGACGAGCTCGAAGAGGCCGACTGGGTCACGAGTCGCCTGCGCGAGGCGCTTGCGGCCGAAGAGGAACTGATCGGCGTGCTGTACCGCACCAACGCGCAGTCACGCGCCCTGGAAGACGCTTTGCTGCGGCAGGGGATCGCATACAAGATCATCGGCGGTGTCCGTTTCTACGAGCGCAAAGAAGTCAAAGATGCGCTCTCCTACCTTCGGTTGCTGATGAATCCAGACGATGACGTCAGCCTGCGACGCGTCATCAACGTGCCTGCCCGCGGCATCGGAAAGGGAGTCATGACCGCCCTTGAGGAACTCGAGGCGCACGCGCCAGACGCCGGACCGCTGTTTGCGAGCACCGCAGTGGCTCCCGACGCAGCGGGCTCGCTCTGGCGACGCCTGGCGCGAGCGGTCGACGAAAAATTGTTGCCTGCCCGCGGCACGACGGCGCTCCGACATTTTCGCGATCTTATTCTCACGCTCAGCGACATCGCCACCCAGGAGCCGGTCTCCGACGTGCTGGGCAAGCTCCTCGACCAGAGCGGCTATCTCGCGGATCTGCGGGATCAGGAGACCGAGGAGGCCGAGGGGCGGCTCGCCAACCTGATGGAACTGGTCTCGGCCGCGCGTGACTACGAGCTGCGAGACCCAGAACCGTCGCTCGCGGGTTTCGTCGACCGTCTGGCGCTGCTCTCTGAGACGGACGAAGACAATGAAGGTGGGGCTCAGGAAGCGCGTGTGTGGCTGATGACCTTGCACGCGGCCAAAGGACTCGAGTTCCCGGTCGTGTTCATGGTGGGGATGGAAGATGGACTGTTTCCCCACATGCGTTCGCACGACGACGAGGACGCGCTCGAAGAGGAGCGGCGCCTGTGCTACGTCGGGATGACGCGGGCCCAAACCCGCCTCCTCTTGACCAGCGCGGCACGACGCCGCGTGTTCGGCGAGTACCAGGCCTCGGAGCCATCGCGCTTTCTCAGTGAGATTCCAGCCGAGCTGATGGACGTCGTGCAGCCGGTCTTCTCGACCCCGGCGCGGGTCCCTACGACGTTCGGCCGAGCACGGCGGGGCCGCAGCCGCGCCGCCGCCGACGTGGAGATCCAGCCAGACTATGGGTACGCGTACGAAGACGAGGACCAGTCCGTCATCAGCGTCAGTCCGGGCACGCGTGTGCGCCACGCGACGTTCGGCGTGGGGACCATTCTCGCGGTCGAGCCGCTGACCGACGACATGAAGCTGACCGTGCACTTCAATGATGTCGGACGGAAGACCTTGCGGGCGAAGTTTGCAAAGCTCACGCTGGCGTGACACGCCACAGCGCCAGCACGACCCGAACACCGTCGACCCGATCGAGAGCCGGTGCTGGTCTTCATCGAACGCCGGACCGGCGCCGTCTGACAGGGCGGTCGGAGCCTGAACCTACCGACTAGCTGACGTTGGCGATCACCCAGCGGCCTTCGATCGGTGCCTCGCCGTTCTCCAGAATCGTCCGCTGCAGCGTCACAGTCAACAGCTGTTCACTCGCGTTGCCGTCGAGCGTGACGGTCGCGGTCACAGCGACGTCCTTCGAGACGATCTCCCCGTCGAACTGCGCCAAGTCGGGCGACTCGTTGGCGACGCTCAAGAAGGCGGCGTTCCGCTCCGCGGAGAGCGCCTGCTGGGCGTCGGAGACAGCTTTGGAATGTTCCATGGTCCGCGCACGCCAGTCGGTCCACGCTTGCTGCACGTCACTGTCACGGGCGGCGACAGATCCGCTGTCGCGCTCCGCCTCGAGCACACGGTTGATCGCTTCGAAGTTCTCATCCTGATACGCGATCTTCTCTTGGGTGAACGTGGCTTCGGCGGCCTGCGCGTCAGCCACGGCCTGGGTGAGCTCTTTGACCCGAAGTGGTCGGCGGCGCTCCTCACTCACGCTCTGCACCGAGGGGCCCGTCACCGTCCCTTTTTCGCGAGCATTCCACGCGAACATCGTGATGTTGGTAAGCGAACCACGGTCACCAACGTTGGATGCATTGAAGTACGTCCGAATCAGCGTCTGCTCGGGCCCGGTGCCGCTGCACGCAGATACAAACAGTGCCATGACCGGCGCTGCGAGCAGCGCGATTACAGACGTAGTCTTTCTAGATCGTGACATCAGACCGCCTCCCCTTACACTAACGCGTCGGCACTTCCCTGTCTCCGACGCTGGTGACTCTCTCTAGCCGGCTGTCTCGGGCGCCGGTTCCAAATCGGAATCCTCTTCCTCCGCGTCACTTGCGACATCCACCAGACGTGCGAGCGAAACGACCAGGTCCTTATCGTCGATCTCGATCAAACGCACACCCTGTGTCGCCCGCCCAATCGGCCGGATATCCTTCGTATCCATGCGAAGGACTTTGCCATGCTGAGTGATGAGCATGAGCTCATCTTCGTCCTCCACATAGGCGATGCCGGCGACACGACCGTTTCGAGCCGATGTTTGAATGCTAATAATACCGAGTCCCCCCCGGGATTGCACGCGGTATTCATCCAGTTCCGTACGCTTGCCGTAGCCGTTTTCAGTCACCGTCAGCAGGGTGCCGCCAGGTCGGACGACCGCCATCGCGACGACCTCATCCTGGTCTCGCAGGCGGATCCCGCGCACCCCGCGCGCGGTCCGACCCATCGGCCGCACATTCTGCTCGGCGAATCGAATGGCCTTGCCGAAACGGGTGCCCAGGAACACTTGCCCTTGCCCGTCCGTGAGCTCGGCGGCAATCACCGCGTCGTCCTCGGTCACGCCGGCGGCGATGATGCCGCCCTGCCGAGGATTCCGAAACGCTCGAAGATCGGTTTTCTTGATCGTGCCGCGTCGTGTGCCGGTCACGATATACCGCTCCCCGTCCCCCTCCGGCCAGTTCCGCACCGCGAGGAGCGCCGCAATTTTTTCGCCCGGCTCCATTGAGACCAGATTCGCGATCGACTTCCCCCGCCCACTCGGACCCACGTCCGGTATTGTGTAGACCTTCAGCCAGTAGACCCGTCCGCGGTCAGAAAAAATAAGAATATACGCGTGGGTTGAGGCCACAAACAGGTGCGTCAGGAAGTCTTCGTCGCGCGTTCGCATGCCGATCCGCCCTTTGCCGCCGCGGCGCTGGCTGCGGTACTCGGTGATGGCGGTGCGCTTGATGTAGCCGGTGTTGCTGACGGTGATCGCCATGTCCTCTTCGGCGATCAGG
>CALBET010000229.1 GCA_937888665.1 uncultured Acidobacteriota bacterium | reverse complement strand
GTCCTGCGGATCAAACGGGGCGTCTCCAGGCCGTCGATTGCCATAGCCACCGCCGCCGAAGGGCGACCCGGCCGCGTTGCCGCCACGCCCGTCGGCCCCGCCGCCCTGCTGGCCCTGGCCTTGCTGACCCTCTTGCCCCTGTCCCTGCTGACCCTGACCTTGCTGGCCTTCCTGCCCCTGCCCAGGCTGACCCTCTTGACCTTCTTGGCCCTCCTGGCCAGGCTGGCCGTTCTGGTTGGCCGCTTGCTGGCTGCCCTGCTGAATCCGCTGTTCGAGCGACTCCAGGCCTCGCATCAGATCCCGGGTTTGGTCGAGCGCCTGCTCAAGCCCAGAACCTTGCGAGTTCCCCACCGCGTCAGCCGCCTCGGCAAGCTGTCGCTCGAGGTCTTGAATGTCGCCGCCGATTTCCTGCTCGAACTGCTGCGCGTACTCCGGCGAACGGGCCCGAACCAAGCCGCGCGAGTATCGGATCTTCTCCTTGAGCTTGCTCTCCCGAATACCGTTCGCGGCCTCCTGCAAGGCGCGCGACGCACCTTGTTCATCGCGACGAAATTCGGCCGACGTGGAGTCGATGTCACGCTCGAGGTCTGCCACCTGCTCGAACATCTCGTCCTTCCGGTCCGACAGCCGACCAGCGCGATCCTGCCGCTCCTCCTCGGAGAGGTTGCCCAAGTTGTTCACCTGCTCGGCAATATCAGCCTCTTCCGCCGCCAGCTCGCCTGCCCGTTGCTGCGCCTCTTCGATGTCACGCGCCAACCGGCTGCTCTGCTCGCCCTCCAGCTCACGCTGCACGTCTCGCAGCCGGTCGAGCGCTGCCCCCGCCTCGGCGAAGCCCTGGTTGTCCGCGTTCGCGGCCGCTTCACGCATGGCGTCGGCCGCCTCCTGCAGCTTGCGGGCGGCCTGCATCATCTGCGGCGACTGCTGCTCGCGAGCCAGTCGCTCGAGTCGACGGGCCGCCTCTTCCGCTTCCTCGGCCAACGCGCGCTGCGAGGCGCCCCCGCCGGACTGCGCGGTTTGTCCGCCGCGGGCCCGGCGACGCTGCCGCTCCGCCTCTTGCTCCTGGCGACGGGCCAGCTCCTTCAGACGCTCCATCAGCTCGTCGACCTGGTTGTCTGACGACTGCTGTTCGCCACGCTGCACCGTCTCGTACTGGTTCTGCAGCTTATCCAGCTCCAGCTCGAACAGGTCGGCCAGGTCCTCGGCAGAGTTCTGTCCTCCGCCACCCCCGCCGCCGCCACCCTGCTGCTGCTGGACACGCACCTCGTCGTACGCCTCTTCCGCCCGTTGCAAATGCTGCAAGGCGCGTTGCTCGGCCGGGAGCGCCGTGTCGACGTCCTGCTCCTGCAGCGCGGTCTCCGCGGTGGCCATCTCGGCCGCCGCCCGCGGCAGGATCTCCAGAATGGAGCGGAACGCCGGATCGGCCGGCATGACGCGGCTGTTCATCCGACGCAACAGCGTGTCAACCTGCTCGCGCAGCCGACCCTGCGAGAGCGTCAGGAAGACAAGGTTCTCGCGGTACTCATCGTCGGTGAGCGAGTCCCGATCGCGCACCACGTTGAACGTGGCCGAAATCACCTGCCGCTGGGCTTCTGAGAGCGCCCGAGCATCGCCGCCGCCGCCACCACCACCGCCGCCGCCACCCCCTTGTGACTGCTCGGCCCGGAAGTCGCGACGGAACGCGCGAATCTGCACGAAGTACAGATCGCTTTTCACCACCCGGGCGGCGCCCGACTGATTGTCGCCGGCGGTGCCGTAGTAGGACACGAAGTCGCCAGGCTCAAGCTCAAACTCCTCGAGGAACAATGTGTGACCGGCCGACACCTCCTTGAGGCCGCCCTCTTCCGAGCTGAACAAGCTGACCGTTTCTTCCGGCCCGCCGTTGACCGAGTACGTCAGGCTCAGCGACCGGACGCCGAAATCGTCGTCGGCGCGGGCCTCGAGAAACACCTCTTCAATCGCGTTGGCCGTGGTGTCGCGGCCCGGCTTCACGAACATGATCGAGGGCGGCTGGTCGGTCAGGACGTCGATGGTGTAACGCGGCGAGGCATCCACGTCTTCCCCGCTGGGTCCCTCCAGCTCGACCTGGTAGAAACCGTCTTCCTCGACGACAAAACTGGCCGTCAGCACCCCATCAGCACGCGGGGTCAACGCGGTGGCGTTCGTCTCGTCGAACACCAGCCGGCCAGCGGGGGTGCTCATGGTCGGAAACACGGCCACGCGCACCTCGGTGCCACGCAGGACGGCGATATCGGCGCCGTCCTGGATCATCCGCGGCTCGAGGCCGGTGTAGGCGGGGAAGTGATATTCCAGTTCGAGGTGCTCGACATACGGCAGGTCGATAACCTCGAGTGTAAAGCTCTCCGACTGCACGCCGTCTGCTTCGATGAAGTAGCGCGTCTCGTCTCGCACATCAAACAGGACCGTCTCGAACCCGCCGGCCACCGGCGCCTCGCCCTCCAGCGCGTCCACGGGAATCAGCGGCACACGCTCGTACGCGTCGCTCGAGCTGGTCCGCATGAACAGGTTTACATCGTTTGTCTCGAACCCCACCAATCGCGCCGTGATCGACGGGTCAGAACCGCGCGCGATGGTCGCGTCACCCGGCAACACTTCAATGCTGTACGGGCTGGCGGCCTGCAGGTTCCCGGTCGGGGTCATCAGCGCCGTCGCGCCGTGACGCAGGTACGACGGCCCGAAGATGAACATCAGCAGCGCCACGACGGCAACGCCGGCCAGATAGCTCGATGATTGACGAATCTTGTCCCGCTCGACGGCCGATCCCATATCGAGCACACGGCACCGCTCGACGGCGGACTGGATGAGCTTCTCGACGAGCGCCGGAGAATAGTTCGGACTGTCGGACTGTTCCCCGCGCTTCGTCTCTTCGAGCGCGCTCAGCACCGCCGCCTGCAGCGTCGGATCGTGCTCCTCGAGATAGAGCGCAACCTGCTCGTCCGGTATCGGGCGGGCCAGCGGCCGGATCAGATACCAGTACGCCAGGCCGGCCAGCGTGAGATAGGTGAGCACTCTGAAGGCGACGACCGAGCCGCCCGAGAACTTGAAAACCTCGAGCCCGTAGGAGGAGGCAAGAAAGGCCCCGAGGCTGGCCGCGGCCAGAATCGCCATGCCCCGCAACGCAATCCGCAACCGCCATCGGTTTCGCACGCGCCGGATGACGTCGACCAGATCGTGCCGACCGCCGGATGATGATGATGACGACGACCAGGAATCGCTCAACATGCTTGGCATCGTTGCCTCACTTTGGGGAACAGCCCCATCTTATCTCACCGACGCACGCGGTCCGCGAGCATACCGCCGGTCTCGATGCGACACGAAACACTCGGCACTCGTAACTAATCGTCCAGATCCAACTCCGCCTGAGACAACCGGTTCGACATCACGGTTTCGGTGGCCAGGAACCCGAGGGCCCCGATCAGGAGATACCACCACAAGGTTTGACGACGCTCGAGGTCTTCCGGCTGAAGCTCGCGCTCCTCCCCAATGGACCGATCACCCGCGGCTCGACCGGTGACAATCGCCACCAGTTCCTGCGGATCGACCCGCTCCAGGTTGGACTCGCTGAGATCGACGTTGACGGCCACCAGCACCGGGTCGGCATCTCCAGCGTCGGTGTCGCGAATTTCGTAGAAGCCCTGCTCCTGCAGATCGATGAACCCAGGTCGGCCGTCGCTCCCCGTTTCGACACGGTCTTCGGATGGATCGCGCACCACGAGATTCGGGCTCGACACGTCGAGCTCCGCGGCACCTGGATAGGCCGACAGGTCGAGGACCTGCCCGGCGGTCAGGGCGGACGTCGGCGCGTCATAACGCGCCAGATACTCCACCGCTTTATGCACGAATGGCAGATAGGTCGTATTGCGGGCGAAGTCGTTCCAGAACGTGTCGAGCGTCGACGTCCAGATCAACACCCGACCCTCACCGACGCGATGCTCCACCATCGCGGCATCACCGTTGTCGAACCGGGCGAGGACCGACGTCTCCGGACCGACGCGAAGGGGTCGGTAGCGGAAGAAGCGGGGGGCGGTGAGGTCGCCACTGCGTGGGGTGCTGAACACCCCAAACACCGGATGGCTGTAATCGACGAATCCGAGGGAGCCGCCGCGACCGTCGCGATCGGCCGGCCCGTCAATCGGCCCCGGCAACAGGTCGAGGTTGTCGCCGGGCCAGCGCGCGCCTTCACCCAACGCGATCCACAAGCCGCCGCCGCCCTCGACGAACTGCGTGATGGCGGCACCAATCGGCCCGTCGGGAAGCCCGACATCGTTCAACACCACGACCCCAGCCGCCGCCACCTCAGCCGAGGTGACCTGGTTGACCGCCCGCTCCGTGACCGCGAAGGAGGGGCTGTCCCCGACCGCCAGAGCCCGTCGCAGATACAGATTGGCCTCGGCCCCCGCGGTACCCGGTCTGCCGACAATGAGCACCGGCACCACGTCCCCAGGCGCCACGGTGAAATGGAACACGTCGTCCTGCGGCAACCGGTCCGCGTCGGCCCGCACGGAGATCGGCATCGCCGCATCCTCGAGCGTGAACGGAGCGAAGGTCACGGTCGCCGGGCCGTTCGCTTCCAGCGAGATCGGCAGCGACTCCAACTCGCGACCGTTCAACTCCAGCGAGACGCGCAGGTTCTCGACAGGCTCGTTCCCACGGTTGACCAGCCGCGCCGTCACCGTGGCCCGCTCGCGGTCGGCAAACAGGTCGCGCTGCACCGACGCGCCGGCGACACTGACGTTCGGGGTCGGGTCGTCGTCGGCCACCGACACCGGCGTCAGCACGGTGCCGGGCGGCAGCAGAATGCTGCCGGCGCTGTCGACCCCGACACGTTGAAAATCGCTGATGAGTACGGCCTCGAGCCGCGGCTGATTGGAGTCTTCGAGAATCCCCTGGGCCAGTTGCAGCGCGGGACCGTATCGGGTGGTCCCGACGCTCAGCTCGGCGTCGTCGATCGCCGCCAGCAAGCTGGCGCGATCCGTGGTCGACCGTGCGCTCGATTCGGCCCGGCTGTCGAAGAAAATGATGGTGGCCTCGTCGTCCGCCGCCAGATCACGCACCACCCCCCGAGCGATGTCTCGCGCCTGCTCCCAGCGACCGCCGTAGCCCATGCTGTATGAACGGTCGACCAGCACCACGACCTCGCGCGAGCCCCCAGTTACCGCCGCCAGCGCCGTCGAACGGAGGAAGGGCCGCGCGAATGCGGCAATCAGGAACACCAACGCCGCGCAGCGCATCAGCAACAGCAACCAATGGCGGACACGTTGGCGCCGAAGGGAATGAAACGGGATCTTGCGGACGAACATCAGCGACGGAAACTCGACCACGTCGGTCCGCTGACGCTGAATCATGTGAATCAGCACCGGCACACCGAGGGCCGCAATCGCCGCGAAAAAGAGCGGAGCCAGGAAGGACATCAGCGCACCTTCGTCATCTTGTGCCGCATGGCCAGGTACTTGAACAACGCGTGGTCCAGCGGCACCTTCGTGTTCAGGAACGCGTAATCGATGCGGTTCTGGCTGCAGAGCTGACTGAGCGACCGGATGTGGTCCTGCACCAGCTTGCGATACTCGTCGCGCAGCTTGTCCGGGACCACCGGAATCTTCCGGCCGGTCTCCAGGTCCTCGAAGCTGCACGAGTCGTCGTAGGGAAAGTCCACCTCGGCCGGGTCGAGGATGTGAAACACGATCACGTCGTTGCCGGCGAAGCGCAGCGGCTTGATCGCGTCGAGCACCTTCTCCGGCTCCTCGTAGAAGTCGGAGATGACCACCAGGATGCTGCGACGCTTGAAGAACTCGGTCGCCTTGAAGAGCGGCGGTCCGAGCGCGCCCGGGCGGCCCGCGACGATCTTGTCGAGCGTGTGCATCGTCACGTCGAAATGCTTCGCCGAGGGAGGCACCCGTTCGACGATGTCATCATCAAACGTGACGATGCCGACGCGGTCGCGTTGCTTGGAGCTGAGATAGCTCAGGCAGGCCGCGAGGTAGCGGCCGTAGTCCAGTTTCGTGACCCCCCGGCTGCCAAAGCTCATGGACTTTGACACATCGAACAAGACCGAGAAGTTGGTGTTGGTGTCCGCCTCGAACTGCTTGACATAGAAGCGGTCGGTCCGCGCGAACAGCCGCCAATCAATACGCCGGATGTCGTCCCCGGGCATGTAGCCGCGGTGCTCGGCGAAGTCGACCGAGATGCCGAGATACGGGGCCTTGTGGAGCCCGTTGATGAACCCCTCGACCACGAAGCGCGCCGCCAGTTCGAGGCTGCCGATGCGCACCAGTACCTTCGGGTCGATGAAACGTGCGCCGGGCGAGACGGTGGCGACCGTGGACATGATGACGGCTCGGAGTCCCTACACGCCTACATCTGAGAAGTCGGGACCGGCACGGCCTCGAGCAGCTGGTCGATGATCTGGTCGGAGGTGATCCCCTCTGACTCGGCGTGGAAGTTGAGCAGGATCCGGTGACGCAGGACCGGGTGCGCGAGCGCGCGAATATCTTCGAAGCTGACGTGATAGCGACCTTGTGTCAGCGCTCGTGCCTTCCCACCCAGAATCAGATATTGAGCGGCGCGGACACTGGCCCCGTACGCGACCCACTTTTTGAAGTCGGGCGCGTCGTCCCCCTTCATCCGGCTCATCCGCACGATGCTCAAGGCGTAGCGCATGACCGCGTCGGACACCGGCACCCGCCGCACGAGCCGCTGGAACCCGACCAGGTCAGCGCCCGTCACGGCATGCTTGAACTCGGGATCCGCGTTACCGGTCGTCGACCGCACCACCTCAAGTTCCTCGTCTTCGGGCGGATGCTCGATCACGATGTGGAACATGAACCGGTCGAGCTGCGCTTCCGGCAACGGATAGGTGCCTTCGAGTTCGATCGGGTTCTGCGTGGCGAACACGAAGAACGGCTCCTCGAGCGTGTAGGTGCGCCCCTGCACCGTGACCCGATGTTCCTGCATCGCCTCGAGCAACGCCGACTGGGTCTTCGGCGGCGTCCGGTTGATTTCGTCCGCCAGCAACACGTTGGTAAACACGGGACCCGGTGCGAAAACCATCTTGCGCCCGCCGGTCGCCGCGTCTTCCTGGATGATGTCGGTGCCGGTGATGTCGGAGGGCATGAGGTCCGGCGTGAACTGGATCCGGGAGAACTTCAGGTCGAGCACCTGCGCCATCGTCTGGATGAGCAGGGTCTTGGCCAGCCCGGGCACGCCGATAATGAGGCTGTTGCCGCCGACGAAGAGCGTGAGCAACGTCTCGTTGATGACCTCTTGCTGGCCGATGATTTTCTTGCGCAGCTCGACGAGAATCTGTTCGCGTCCGGCCTTCATCCGATCGGCCAGGGCAATATCGTCTGGGTTATCCAGGTCGGTCGGTTCTTGTGCGAATGGGTCCACGATTCCGTTCTCCTTGCCCGAATTCACGCTCACCGTGAACGCGGCTTCATGCCATGAGGCGATTGCCCCACACCCCGGCTCAGTGCGTGCGTGGGCCCACTGCCCCGCGCCGCCGTCGCGCGGGCACGCACGTGTGCGTCGTTGCCATCCTCAGTGTGTCATCGCGTACATGATGTAATTCACGCCCAGCTTGTACGCCGCGTTGGTCGAATCGATGGCAAACCAGCCGGTCCCGTCGAACTCCCAGTATTCCCCAATGTCGTTGTTGTGGTTGGCCACGGCAATCAGGCGCCCGTTCGGGTCGTTATGCTCGAACAACCCAAAGAAAATCGGCGTCTCTTCATACTGCCGCGGGAAATCGTCCAGCGAATCAACGTCGAAAAACGAGTGGTAGACCGGGTGCGTGGCCTCGAGCTGGATCCAGTTCAGGTCGGGGAGCACCTTCTTCATCTGGGTCTCCAGATTGAACCAATGGTCATCGGCGTGGAAATCGTCGAAGATGAGGAACCCGCCCTTGAGCAGGTAATTCCGCAGACCCTCCTCCTCGGCCTTGGAGAGTGTCCAGTACCCCGGTTCCGACATGTACGCGAACGGATACTTGAACAAGTTCGGATCGTCGAGCATCAAGATGCTGCCGCCGTCCCGCCCCATATACACGTCGAGGAGGGAAATGTCGCTCATGATCCGCATCAGGTTGTGTTCGGCGTTTGGATAGTCGTGCGACCAGGGCAGGTCCTGTCGGCCGTAGAACCCGCCGCCCGCGTACCCGTCGGCATACCGGATACGCACGAACACGAAGCGGCCGTCAAAGGTCGCCGGACCGGACACCGGGGGGGTGTCGGCGCGCTCAGCGACCGCCACCGCGGCGCCACCGGCTAGCAGCACGGCCAGCACGAGCGCTGTCGTCAACCGTCGTGCGATGGGCCCCATCTCCCTAGCGCGGCTCGGCCGCGTCTCCTTCCGCGCTGCGAATTTCACGAGTCTTGAGCGCGAGCGCCACGAGCAGTTTCTCCATTTCGGCGTCGTAACCGGCCGCGTCGGTCCCGCCCCGCGTCGCACGAAGCCCCTCGACCTGCTCCTGGAGGGCCAGCCGCTCTTCATACAGTGCGCGTATCGCCGGGTCATCGGGCAGCCCGGCCAGGCCGGAGCCGTCGCCGGTGGTCAGGAACGACACGCGCGCCATGGCGCCGTCGGTGGTCAACGGATCCGGCTCGCGCGTGCCCTCTCCATCACCGTTGTCATCGAGTAGCGCGTGCTCGGTCTGGAGTCGTCCGTCCGCCTCGTACGCTCGAGCCACCTGCACCACCGCGTATTCGAACGCCTCGAGCATCGACACGCGTCCGTCCTTGTTCTGGTCGGAGTCCTCTTCGCCATCCGCGAAGGCGGCCACGAAATGTCCACCGAAGACGGTCTCGTTCCACTGACCGGCGCTACGCGTGGCCGTGATCACCGTGCGCCCCTCGCCCGAGAGCGCCTCGATGAATCCGCCGCTCGACGTGGCGGCGTTGACGAACGTGACGCGCTGGGCACCCAACGTGCTGAGCAGGACCGCGTAGTCCTGGGCGGTCAAATCGCGACCGGGAAGATTGAAACGCGACTCGCCGCTATTGTGGCTCCCGTGTCCAATCAGGAGCACCAGCACATGGTCGTTCGGCTCGGCCCGCTCGGCGATGTCCGCGAACGCCTGTTCGACGTTCTCGAGGGTGGACCGTCCGTCGATCCGCTCCGGGTCCACCTCCACCTTTTCGGCCAGGTAGATGACCTGCTCCGCCGGCACCTCGTAGCGTTCGATCGCGGCGTCGATGAGCGTGGTAGCCCACTCGTGAAACTGTTCCGCGTACGCCGGCTCGCCGCTCAAACCGGTGAGTATGAGAATGTGGGTCTGCTGCGCCGCCACCGGCGCGGCCAGTCCCGCCGTCGTCGTGACCGCGACGGCCACCGCCATCGCCGTCACGCGCGTGCGAACCCGGAGCCGGATCATGCCAGCCCTCGCGACCGGCGGTAGCCCCACTCGCCAAGGACCAGCGCCAGGAACAGGAACAGGAACACCGGCATGTCCCACAGGTCGCGCTCTTCGATCACCGTGACGCCACCACCCACGGTCTGAATGTCGTCGACCAGGGAGTCCACCGTGTCGGTGGTGTAGAACCGGCCGCCGGTCTCCTCCGCCACCCGTTCGAGCAACGACGCCTGCATCGTGGAGTCGTAATACTCGGAATCACTGGGGGCCACCCGCACATAGGCCGTATCGCTGCCCAGCAATTCACCATCGCTCGTCGCCTCCATCCGCACCTCGTACAACCCTTCCTTACGGGGCACGAAGCTGGAGGCGTACTCGCCGTCCCGGTCGGCGGTCCAGTCCATCGGTACTTCGATGAGCTCGTCATCCGGATCCGTGATCCAGGCCGAGACCTGACTGTTGTTGATTTCCTCGTAGTTGCCGTCGTCCACCTCCGCCCGCAGCGCCAGCGGCTCGTCGAGTTCCACCTGATCGGTCGGCAAGTCAGCGACGACCTGATCCGGCACGCCGTCAACCATCCACCGCAGCAAGCGCCGCCACAGCGTCTCGTGCGTCTGATCATCGACCGCGATGTCGGCGTGCATCTGCCACATCCAGGAATCCTGGACGGGGAAGGCGAGTGCCTTGCCGGCGCCGTAGCGCTGGAACGCGAGCACGACGAGCGATCCGTCGCCACTCTCAAGGAGTGTGGTCGCACCTGGTTTCACTTCACGGATCTCATTCACCAGGGTAATCGGGGGCAATTCGAGCCACCGCACGCCGGAGGCCTCTTCGGTCTCCGCGATCTGGGTGGCGGGGTGCGTGGCGCCGGCGCGGGTCGGCCGCACATCGGTCTCGATGAAGAAGCCGTCCTCGCCGTCGTCGGCGCCGGCACCAAGCACCACGGGCAGCACGTCGGCCACCGGCGTGCCGGCATACCCACCCTCGGCGTACGACCGCTGGCCGCCGAGCATCAGGAGGCTGCCACCCCGCTCGCTCACGAAGTCGGCAATCATCCGGAGCTGGTCTGGCGTGAAGAAGTTCGCCTCGATGCTCCCCAGAATGATCGCGCGGTACTTGAACAATTCCTCACGCGTGCGCGGGAATCCGCCAATCAGATCCTCGGAGTCCTCGACGCCGATCCGCATGAACTTGTTTTCCGCGGTGCGCTGCAGCATGGCCACCTGCAGGTTCTTGTCGTCCTGCACCGCTCGACCGATGAACTTGAGCTCCCAGCGCGGCTCACCCTCGAAGTAGAGGATTTTCTCGCGGGTATCCTCGACGACGACCAGCGCGTTCCGCTCGTTGTTCTGGGTGACCATTTCGTCCGGTCGCGGAGCCACTCGGAAACTGAACAGACGGGCGCCCGCGTCCGATGCGGTGAACCGAACCCGCACTGTGGCCGGCTCGCCGTCCGCCGGCAGGGTCACCTCCTGGTCGGCCACGTTCCGGCCTTCGTCCTCCACTTGCACGCTGACGGTCTCACCGGCATACCCGTTCTGCGTCAACAGCACATCGACCACCAGCGCGGCGCCCTTCAACACCGAGCGTGGTGTATCCACTCGGCTCAGTTGAATGTCGCGGCTGTATTCCTCGCGGCCGAGGCCCACGGTGAACACCGGCACTCCCGCCGCCGCGAGCGGCACGAGGGCGTCCGACAACTCCACGTCCGCGTTGTCGGCGCCGTCGGTCAATACCACCATGCCGGACAGCGGCACGCCCGCGAGCTCCTCGTGCGCACGAGTCAGCGCCTGCCCCAGATGCGTGCGGGTGCCGTCGAACGCGAGCTCGTCGACCGAGGTGATGCGATTCGTGGAGGACGAGAAGCTGAACAGCCGCAGCGCGAAGCGGTCCGCCAGCGCGGTGAGCAGCGGGCTGTCCTCCCCACCGAACTGCTGGGTCACAAAGTCGGCGCGGGACTCGCCGTCGCGGTCGGCGATCTCCATACTGCGGGAATCGTCAATCAGAACGCCCAGGAAGTTCTGCTGCGCCACCACCTGCGATAGCACCAGTACCGGTCGGAAGAGACAGAGCAACAGGACCGCCAGAATGGTCAGGCGCACCCCGATCAGCACGGCGCGATCGATCGGCCGCGTGTTCGCTCGCACCCTCTGATACGTGCGGAACGTGACCACGCCGATCGCCACCACGACCACGGCCGCCACAAACGTGGCCGTCGTTGGTCGGAAGGCCACGGCGCCCTCGCCGAACACGATCGGACGGTACTTGAAGAAAAACTCGAACAACGATTCGAACATTGCTACAGACGCGATCGGGCCGTCGGCGCGAAGAGCGTGTCTGTCATTCGACCCGCTCGCTGGTGCCTCGGCCCGTCTCCTTTTCTAGTGACTCATCGCATAGACGATGATGTTGACGGTAATTTCAATCGCGTACGTCGAGTACCTCAATGGATAGTATGGGCTTTCGGCCCATTCCCAGGCATCGCCGATGTCCGTGTTCCAGTTGATCACGACCATCAACCGGCCGGTTTCGTCGAAAATCGCCTTGACCTGCGCCTCGTAGCCGTCCCGCTCCCAGGTCGGTCCCCCCTGGGCATTACCGATGGACGGGACCTGAACAACCTCCTTGATGTTATAGACGGTGTTGAAGATCGGATGGCTGAGGGGCAGATCAACAATCTGGTATTCAGGCAGCACTCGCTTGATCTCGGCCTCGAAGTTCTGCCACTCGTAGGTGCCCCAGAAGTCGTCGATCATCAGGAATCCGCCGGCCAGCAGATAGGCGCGGAGCCCGGTGACCTCAGCCTCGGTCATATACATGTTCCCGACCTCAAGCGCGTAGAGGAATGGGAATCGACGTATGGCGGGGTCGTCGAGCTGGATGGCGTTTTCCCGCTCGTAGGCGTCCATGTCGACCAGACGGTCGAGGATGGTCAGAAACTGGCGGTCGGCCTTGGGAAAATCGGTGGCCCAGGCGCCCCACCGGCGGCCACCACCGTTGTAGATGGCCCGGGTGAAGAAGAACTCACGCGCGTTGGCGCTCGGATTCTTGAGCGTCGGCCGGACGTCTTCGCGTGTGAAGATCGGTCGTCCCTGGCCGGCCTCCGGGACAGCTGCACGCCAGCCCGCCACGGCAGGCTCCGTGGGCTCTGTCGGCCATGGCGCGCCCCATCCGGCACCTATGAGTGCCGTCGCGATCACACCCGCGCGGACGAAAAACCGTGGCTGCAAGCGACTGCTCCCAGGGACAAGGCCCGTCGGCGGACCGGAGGACAACCCGGTGCAGTCGAGGGCCGCTGTATTCCGCCTGCCGATGTTGCTACGTGCTCGAAACTGCCCGGTTTTACTGGCCGGCCCGCCTCAACCACGGTCAAGACGGTCCCGGCAGCATAGCACAGGGTCGAGCGTCGACTGCCGAGGGTTCGAGCCCGCCCGACTACCGTCGATCCGTGGCCGTCCGGTCTTCGTCATCACACCGGGAATCGGCCCGGATGAGGGCGACCAGCCGCCAGATGTCCTCGTCGGCGAGTATGCCGCCGAAGCAGGGTCCGACGGCGACCGCCCGGTCACGCAGCGGACGCTCTTCCTGTAGACACCCGGCCGCGCGCGGCACTACGCTACGGATGTTCCCATTCACTAGTCCCCGGGAAGGGGACTAGATCAAGATCAAGGAGTGACCGTGCTCAGCAGACTCTCTCGCCGTGACACCCGAGTCAGCCTCCGCGTACTCAAACGGGCGGCGCTTACATGCACCATTGTCGGCGGCCTCGCCGTGGCGCTCGCCGCCGCGACCGTCCCGAGCGGCACACCGGAAGACGTCGGACTGTCCACCGCGCGACTGCAGCGGATCAACGAGGTGGTGCAACGCGCCATCGACGCGAAGGAGGTGTCCGGAGCCGTCACGATCGTGGCGCGCAAGGGTCAGGTGGCCCACTTCGAGGCGCACGGCCTGATGGACATCGAGACGTCGACGGCGATGACACACGACGCCATCTTCCCGATTGCGTCGATGTCGAAGCCGATCACGGGGGTGGCGATCCTGATGCTGGTGGAGGAGGGGAAGATTCGGCTGACCGACCCCGTGTCGCGATTCATCCCCGAGTTCGCGGACCCGCAGATGGCGGTGCCCAAGCGGGAGCGCCGCGGCGGCCGTCCGGAAGACGGCCCCCCGGAGGTGTACACGATTCCGGCCGCGCGCGAGATCACCATTCGCGACCTGATGACGCATACCTCGGGGCTCGCCAGCGGCGGGGCCGGCTCGCGGGAAGCGAATCGGGTCGCGCCGCGGGCGGCAACGGAAACCTTGGCCACGCACGTCCCGAAGCTGGGCGGGGCGCCACTTGATTTCCATCCAGGCACCCACTGGTCATACAGCGCACTGGCCGGTATCGATACGCTCGGACGGGTGGTGGAGATCGCCTCGGGGCTCACGTTCGATGAGTTCCTGCGGCAGCGCATCTTTGTGCCGCTCGGCATGCACGACACCGCATTCGTGCCGGCGGTCGACACGTCGGCCCGTGTCGTGACCTTGTATCGGCGGTCGCCCGACGGGCTCCAGCGGGTTGACGTCCCCGGCTGGCTCGATACGCAAACGCTGTTCTCCGGTGGCGGCGGGCTGTGGTCGACGGCCGAAGACTATCTGCAGTTCGCGCAGATGCTGGTGAACCGCGGTGAGCTGAACGGCACCCGGCTGCTCGGCTCACGCACGGTGGAGCTGATGGCGTCGAACCATGTCGGCGATCTCTTCGCTCAGGCGGGCACCACCGGCGGACGCCCCGGCAAGGGCTTCGGTCTGACCGTCGACGTGGTCGTCGACGCCGTGGAAGCGCAGGAGAGTCGTTCGACCGGCAGCTTCGGCTGGGGCGGCGCATTCGGTACGGTGTTCTGGGTCGACCCGAAAGAGGAGATGGCTGCGGTATTGATGGTACAGACACCAGGCGGAACGCTGCGCGCCGACTTCCAGAACGCCGTGATGCAGGCAGTCGTTGATTAGACGGGGCTGCGCCCCGAACCCCCGCGGACGGCTCCGCGGGGACCCCGCGTGCCCCACGCCGCCGCCGCGGGGCGCGCATTATCGCGCGCCCTGATTAGACGGGGCTGCGCCCCGAACCCCCGCGGGACCATCGCTCACTTGTGTCGACATCAGTGGGGCAAGGCTTTAGCCTTGCCTGGCAGGCCTGAAGGCCTGCGCCACCGCGGGGCTTACTGTTCTACTCGACGAATCGGACTTCGAACATCTTCGGCCACCACTTGCCGGTGATGTAGAACGTCTCGGCGTCCGGGTTGTATGCGATGCCATTGAGTACTTCGGACCCGATGAGATCGTCACCCTGCAGCAGCCCGGCCGCATCAATGTAGTCGGTGACGCGCCCCGAGTCGAGGTCGATACGAACCAGGAAATCGTCCTCCCAGACATTGGCGTACACCGCGCCGTCGACACACTCCAGCTCATTCAGCTTGTAAAGCGGCTCCCCGCGCAGTCGTACCCGCTGTTCGCCGATCGGCTCGAACGTGACCGGGTCACGGAACGTCAGCAGGTCGGTCCCGTCGCTCATCACCAGACGGTTCCCGTCCAGACACAGACCCCACCCTTCACCCTGATACCGGAAGGTGTCCAGCGGCTCGAACGAATCACGGTCGTAGGTGAACGCGCGTTCCGCGCGCCAGGTCAACATGATGAGGCGCTCGTCGACCAGGGCCAGCCCTTCCCCGAAATACTGCGGCGCAATGTCTATCCGCTGGCGCACCTCGCCCGTCTGGGGATCGAGTCGGCGCAGGGTGGAGTCTCCGATGCGCCCAGTGCTCTCGAACAACTGGCCGTCCCACCAGAGGAGACCTTGCGTATAGGCATCACGTTCGTGCGAGAACTCTCGGAGGACATCGACCCGGAGGGTCCGCACCGCCGGCTCCTCGGACGCCGGGGCGGAGGATCGTGATGAAGGAGTTGACGCGGCGGCCGTAGAAGGCAATGCGGCAGGTGCGACCTCTGAGGCAGGCGTCGAGCGTAACGTCCGAAACGCCCCGACCAGGGCAAGGGTCGCCACCACGGCCGCGACAATCCACCCGCGTAACGCCCGAGGGCTGCCCTTGGTCGGCGCCGCGGGTCGTTCTCTCGTGGGCTTCGTGCGCCCAGCCTGTGTCGTTCGTTGCTTTCGACCCACGGTGTGTCCTGCCCTTGAGCGCGCGGCGCGTCCGTCAGCCGAAGTATACGCTTCGCCACCTCGACATCAGATCCGCATCAAGACGGGCCGCGCCGGCTCACCGGTGGCTCGCGCCACCATCTGCGCATACAACTGCACCTGGCGGCGATACACGTCAAGCGCGTGTTCCAGCTCTCGATCGGTCTTGAAGTCGACGACGACCCAGGTGCCGTCCTGTTTGAACGCAAGGTCGACGACGCCTTCCACGACCGTGCCATCATCGCGCCGCATCGTGACCGGTGTCTCGCGGCGACACTCCCCGACGTCAGCCGCCTCACGGGCCGCCGCGAACAGCGGATGCGCCAGGACCGCGGTCACCAACCGACCGGTGCCGACCACCTCGGGTTCGTCGGCACCAAGGAGCCGACCTTCGAGGACAGCGACGGCGGCTACCTGATCGGCCGCTGCGTCGAGCGGCGTCACGGCCAGGACGGCGTGGACAAGCGCGCCGAAACGACGCCCGGATGGGCGGTCGGAATCGCCGGGCCGCTCCACACCACCGTCCAGCGTGACCAACTCGACGAGCTCCACGACTTCGACATCAGCGACGGCCGGCGGCGGCGGCTCGCCGTCAGCGACGAGGCGTCTGGCCAGCTCGGTCACCGTGAGGACGCGCAGGCTCGGCACCTCCGCGTCGATGACGGTCTGGTCACGTTGCTCCCGCCAGGTGCGGTAGCGGGTCAAGTCTTCCTCGACTACGGCGGTCGGCGTCTCTTTCGAGAGGAGCTCAGCCTGCCGGATACCGAACTTCGCTTCGACGCCCAACCGCAGGGTCGGCGAATTGGGGTCCCACCAGACGACCGTGTAGCCGTGCGTCGACAGGTTGGCGTGCGCGCCAGGCTCAGGCGGCCGCGTCGGCGCCCCAGGGACCGGACCGGTCTGCTCGGACGACCCGGCGGCTTCAGCACCTGCATCAGGTGACGGCTTGCCTTGAAAGGGCAATACCTTCGCCTTGCTGGAACGGTCTGGACTAAACCCGTAGAGACCGGGAGCCACGGTGTCTGGCCGGGCAGGATCGCCGTCGGGCCGGTCGACCACGCTGTCGCGACCGAACGGCGGGCAACCGGGCGCGGGCGCCGGGTCGCGCCGCACCGCCACCGGCGGATAGATCGCGTCATCGAGCGGGCCCAGCCAGCCTCCCTGGAACGGCCCATCGCCGACAGCCGGCACGACCAGTAGATCCCGCGCGCGGGTCGCCGCCACATACGCCAGGCGGATCCCCTCCTGGCGGTCGCGTTCGACTTCGATCTCTTCGTGGTCGAGCAGGTCCAGCGGGGACCAGCCCGCCAGCCGGAGGGCGCACAGACGGCGGTCCGGATCGAGAAAACGCCCGGCTGTCTTCCTATGCAGCTTGCACGTCGGGTCGGCCAGGATCACCACCGGAAACTCGAGGCCCTTGGCGCGATGCACCGTCATGAGGCGGACGCCGTCGCTGCCCTCCTCGAGAATCGGCGCCTCGCCGGCCTGTCGCGTCAGCGCCTCGTCCTCAAGCTGTTCGACGAAGCCCCGAAACGACAGCCCACCGCCGGTCTCGTAGCGACGGGCCATTTCGGCGATCTGCATGACGTTGGCCAGCGCCTGCTCACCTCCGGGCCGCATCACGAAACCGGCGTGGGCACGGGTGGCTTCCAGTAACAGACCGATGGTTTCGGCCACCGGCACGGTATTCCGTCGGCTGTGCGCGTTGCGCAAGACCTCCAGCGCCTCGACGATCGGACCCAGCCGCCCACGGGCCGCGTCCTGCTCGGCGTCGATTGCCGCAGACGCGTCCTCGCCGACACGCAGCACCGACGGGATTCGAAACGGGTGGAGCCGGCCGAACCGCTGGTGATATTCCAGCAAGGCCGCATCCTCGATGGAGAACAACGAGCCACGCAGCGTCGCGAACACCGACAACTCGTCATCCGGATACTCGACGGCCGACAGCGCGGCTCGCATCGTGGTGACTTCCTCCCGGTCGTGGAAGGTACGGCCGCCAATGAGGAGATGTGGCAGCTCGCGCGCCTCAAGCGCGTCGACATAGCCGCGGGTCATGTCCGTGCCAAAGCTTTCGAACCTGCGAAACAGGAGACAGATATGACGCGCGGCGACCGGCACCGTCACAGATGTCGACTCCGCTCCAGCGTCGGCGTCGACGTCATCCGGCGGCACACGCTCGGTCACCTGCCATCCGCTCTCGTTCACCAGCCAGCTCACGAACGCCCCGACCGCGTCAGGCAGCGACCGTTCGATGGCGGACGCCGCCATCCGACGCACGCCATAGGGGCGCGGCACCGGGAGCACCACCAGACTCGGCTGACCGGTCACCTCGTCGCGATGCGGTGACAGCGGGACGTATTCCGCCTGCATCGAGGCGGATTGGACGGACCGGCGGGACATCAGTGGCGAGAACGCATGGTTGACCAGCCGTTGAATCGACGGCACGGCGCGGAAACTGGTGGTCAACGCGAGCGACGCGATTCCTCGGTCGACAAGCTGCGTCTTGACCTGTTCGTAGACGCCGACGTCGGCGCGTCGAAAGCGGTAGATCGCTTGTTTGGGATCACCGACGATGAACAACTTCCCGGGTGCCGGTCGCACGCGCCGCCAGTCGTGCTCGGTGGGGTCGTCGGCCGCCAGCAGCAACAGAATTTCTGCCTGCAGAGGGTCGGTATCCTGGAACTCGTCGACGAAGATGCGCGTGAAACGCCGCTGGAAGTCGGCTCGAACCGAGTCGTGGTCGCGCACCAGGTCTCGCGCCTGCAGGAGCAGATCCACAAAGTCGAGCCGGCCCGCATCCCGCTTGAGGTCGGCGTACGCCGCGATTGGGGCCCACAGCTCCGTTTGCAACAGCGCCGCCAGGTCGGCGTCGGCAACGCGGCGGAAATTCTGCAGGACGTCGGTGATCTTGCGGTGCTGTTCCAGCACAGCGGCCCGGGTGACGCCCTCGCCATAGTTGGCCCCAGACCCGCTCCGCGGATTCGCGAGGTTGCGGTTCCCGGCCAGCTCGACAAGCGAGGCCTCAATGCCGTCGTAATCGCGTCGGCGGGGACGCAGCTCGTCGTGGGTCTGGATGGCCCGCGCGGCCAGCAGGGCCGGCCGTACATCGAGATACAGCGGATCGCCTCGACGATTCGACACGCGGTCAACCAGCTCGGCGAAGTCGATCAGATGGGCGACGATCTGGTCGATGATCACCTTGCGCTCGAACGTCTCCCGACGCCAGGGGGTCGGAAAATCGCGCCACGCGCTCAGGTCCTCGGCCGCCTTCTTCAGCCGGTCGGTCGGTCGTTGCGTGTCCTCCGTGTCGCCGAACCCACCGGCAGTACGCCGACGCAGGGCCCGCCGGACCCCGTCGGGCGGGTCAGCCAGCGCGCGCTGGAGCCAGCCGTCAAAGGCCTGGCCGAAGGTGCGCGCCGCTCCGTCGGCCAGCACGTCGAACTGGGGGTCGACACCAGCTTCCACCGGACGTTCATGGAGCAGGTCGGCGCAGAACCCGTGAATGGTGCTGACCTGCGCCTCTTCGAGGTGCGCGATGGCATGTTCAATGTTGGGGAGATACGGGTCGCGACCATCGTCGCCACCCGTGTCGCGATCAGCGTCGATACCGGTCAGATCGTGCCGCGCCTGTTCAAGTCCCTCTCGGAGTCGGAGCTTCAGCTCGCCCGCCGCTTTCTCGGTAAAGGTCACCGCGAGCATCTGGTCGACACGGGCCCTTCCCGTAGCGAGGACATTGACGATCCGGGTCACGAGCTCGGTCGTCTTCCCAGTGCCCGCGGCCGCCTCGATCAGTAACGACTCGTCGAGCGAATGTCGAATTCGCTCCCGCTGGGCCGCATCGACGAGTGGTTTAGGCATCCTATTAATTAATCCCCTGTATACAGCACCATCGCGGCAGGCGCAGCCCAGGTGCGGCGAACACCAGTCGGTTCCCGGAGCGCGGCGCCCGGCTGGCAAGGCGCGACGAGGGAGCAGACTGGTCGTCTGTGACCGAGGAAGCAACGCCGTCCAGCCGGGCGCCGCGCTCCAGGAACCTATGGCAGCCGACGCAGTGCCTCAAGATCGGCCAGCTTGGTCGAGTCCTTCCGACCCACCCGGGTTTCCTCCCAGGGTCCGCACACCGCGCGGAAATCACACCAGGTGCAGGCCCCCTTGCGCGGGGCCGGCAGCAGGATGCCGGTCTCGACCGCGCGGTCGATGATCTCGAGCACCTGGAGCCCATACCGACGCTCCGTCTCGCCCAGCGAGATAGACCGACTGGTGTAGCCGCCCGCGACCGTCGAAAAGAAGAGCCGCGACTCGGTGACCGGACGACCCAGCGCCTGCTCGACCGCAAGGCCATAGAGCACCGGTTGCAGCACCTCGCCGCGCCCGACGACCATCCGGTCCCGTGTACGGTTCTTCCCGGTCTTGTGGTCGGTGACTCGCAGCTCCCCTCCCGCGGTCGGTCGTCCCCGCGCCTCGACGAGATCAACGATGCCGTGCAGTTTCCACTGCCCATCGATGACCGCGGGCTCCGGCAAACTGCGGGGGTCGCGTCCTGGGCCGGGAGGGAAGCCGAACCCCAGCTCGGCGCGCACCGGCACCCACTCCCCCTCCTCATTCGCGACGTGGTGAACCCAGCCCTTGAGATCAGTGCGCATCGCCTCCACCTCGTCGGTCCAGACCCGGTCGATGGCCGGCGCCAGGTCTTCGCGATACCGCGCCGCCAACTGATTGAGCGTGTCGTCGAGGAGCGTCTCGGTCTCGGCGAGCCGGTCGCGGGTCAGCGGCAGTGCGTCGCGGGCTTCCAGCGCCCGGACGAGCTCGGCCTGGACTTCGTGAAACATCCGGCCGCGGGTCAACGGGTCGAGCCGTTCCAGCGACTCAATCTCATCACGCGGATGCAATCGGAAGATGGTGGACAACAGGAACTGATACGGACACATGGCGAACCGTTGAAGGGCCGACACGGAATAGGGACGAGCCGACAGTCGGTGCTGGTCAAGGGCTGCGCGGGCCGGAGGGTCCGGCTGGTAGATGCCGTCGTACTTCGTCCAGGCGGGCACCCAGCGGGCCCAGCGCGTGAGGAGCGAGCGACGGAGGCCGGGGTTCAGCTCCAGCAGATACCTGGCTCGCCCGGTCAGCTCTGGTGACACGCGGCGACGCAGCAGTGGTCCGAGTACCGAGAGATCGTGTTCCGTGTCGTCGATCGCCAGATCGGGGTCTGGCGGAGCCGGCCACGCGAGCCGGGCGCCCACGCGGGCGAACGCCTGCCGTTCGGTCACCGCGAAGTCCGGGACACGTCCGGTCCTGGCACGCTCCAGGTCCAGCGCGTAGAACGACGGCACACGGGGGCGTGATTCGCCGAGCTGGAGCCGTGGATACGACAGATACAGCCGTCGGGTTGCGGCGCCGACCGCCAATCGCAGTAGCAGCCGCTCGTCGGCCGCACGGTCATCAAGCAACGGAAGCCCGAGCCGGACGCCAGATGCCCCCGACGGCAATGCCGCACCGTTCAGCATACGGCGGTGGTCGTCCAGCAACAATGGGTCTTGGCGCTGCTTTTGGGGGAAAATTCGCTCCGCCAGTCCGGGCACGAAGACCACATCGAAGACGCGTCCCCGGACATGCTCCGGACCCCCGACGAAGACCCGTCCGTACCGCCGTGACGGCGGGTCTTCCTGGAGCTGTGTGAGACGCTCGGCGAGCACATTCTGCACTTCGGCGAGCGGAACGGGACCCACACCGGCCATTGGTCTCAGCTCGCCGAGGACGGCCAGGACCCGGTCCGGCCTCTCGAGCACCATCGGGGCCAGCGCCTCCAGACGATCGAGCCACTCGCGCCAGGTGCCCTCCGCCGGGAACCCACCAAGCCGGTCGATGACCGGCAGCGCGAATCGGCGGAGGTGGCCAAGGTTGATCAGATCGCTTTCGAGCCGGGTCACGCGTGACGACTGGGGGTCCTCGCGCTGACGCGCTCGGAGCCGAAGCTCCAGCTCCCGCTCGAGCCCGGTCAACCGTCGAGCCCAGCGGTCGCGCCCGCCGATGACCGCAGATTCGACGAGCAGGCGGTCCCAGCGCCACGGCGTGCGGAGGGTCCCGTCCACGACCGGCTGCGTGTCCTCGTCCGTCGCGTTCGGCGCCGGGGCCGTTGATGGCTCGGCTTCGATGAGCTCAAACAAAGATGGCTGGTCCGGCACCGCCGGAGCCGCGAGCAACTGGTCGCTGTCGTCCGGCGGCACCCAGCGGCCCCGGTCGAGAGGCGGGGCACCTGCCCGGTCGGGCAGCGGCACCTGGCCCAGTGAGAGGTACTCTGAGAACCGTCGGGCGGACAGCCGCTCGGCGGCACAGGCCAGCAGCGCCAGAAACGCGCGACCGGCGGGGTCTGGGGCACGCGTGCCGCGAACAAACCAGGCCTCGACACCGGCCCGGCGCAGCGCCGTCTCGAGGAGCGCCGCGTAAATCCGGGGTGCTCGTAGCAGCACCGCCATCCGGTCCAGGGGAATCCCCCGACGCGCCTGCTCGTGCACCGCCCGCGCGATCTCCACGCATTCACGCGTCTCACCTGGCGCGGAGAACAACGACACCGCGTCGGGCTCGTCCCCCGCGTCACGCGCGACGGGCACCGGCGAGCCCACTGGCGCGATCGGCTCGAAGAGCCGCTGCCGCACCCTCACGAGAGGACCGGTGTCGGACGGCGAGGCGGGGTCCGGCCCAACGAGCGTCGAGAAGTCGCTGAGGGCGCTGATGGTCCGCTCGTCACCAACAGGCACGGTGGCCAGGAACCGACTGGCGCGACTGGCGAGCGCGCGAACCAGGGCGAGGGTCGCCTCGTCGCGAACCGGCACGTCGACCAGTAACACTGGCACGTCCAGGGGCAGGCCTCCCGCCACTGCGGTCTCGCGCGCAGACGCACGGGTCGATGCAAGGGCTGCGGCGGTGACCGACCCAATGGTGGTGGCCGCCAGGCGATACAGATCGGGAATGTCGATCAGCCGCGCCTGCTCGAGGTGTTGCGCGTAGCGGGCGGCCAGCACCCCCAGGTCGGCGCCCACCGCGCCGCACAGATCGAGGCGCTCCGCGTCAACATTGCCTAGTCGCAGCTCGTCGAGTGTCGAGGCCAGCGTGCGCCCGAAGCTCCGCAGCCGGGCAATAGGAGAAAGGTAGGACAGGTTGCCCTGTTCCAGCTCGTCGAAGGCCGCGCGCGCGGCGACGGCTTCGGCGCCCAGCCGAGTTGACGGGGCCAGACCGCGCGCCGCGAGTTGGGTGGCGGTCACCCGGACCGCCAGCTGCCTCAGGCTGAAGCGATGCAAGCCAAAGGTGGCGCCACGTCGCAGAGACCGCTCTCGCACCAGGTCGTCAACCGCTTCCCGCGTGGCGCCAACCACAAGGGCTTCAGTCGCCGGCGAGAGCGCATCGAGAAACTGATGGGCGGCGGCCAGTCGGGTTGCTGCGGCGGCGGACCGATATAGCGTGACCTGGCCCATGTCAGGGAGAAGCGGAGGCGGCGCGCACCCACGCCGGGTCGATGCTACCACGCGGCACGCGGCGTGACCGGGGAACAGCGAGTCCGCCGCACCCGTAGTGGAGGGTGAAGGAGTCCCCACCCATGAACTGTCGACGCTGTACGCGAGAGATCGATGCCGACGCCGCCTTTTGCGCCTTCTGCGGCGCCACGCAGCGGGAATCCCCCGGTCCAACGTTCACGAGCAAACGACTAGAACGGTCGGTCACCGATCGCCAGGTTGCCGGGGTCTGTGGCGGCCTGGCCACCTATCTGGGGCTCGACGCCGCCCTCGTACGGGTGCTGTGGATCGTGCTGAGTATCGTGCCAGGCGCCATTCTGTTCGGACTCATCGCGTACCTGGCGGCGTGGCTCATCATCCCTGAAGCCGCGGGGGGCGAGCCCGCCGCCACTCGGCGCCGGCTCACCCGGTCGACCGCTGACAAGAAACTGGCGGGGGTCTGCGGCGGTCTGGCCGAGTACTTCGAGGTCGACTCCACGCCCATCCGGTTGCTCTGGGTCGTGTTGTCCATTTGCCCTGGCGCGATCGTTGGCGGCGTGCTCGCGTACGGCGTGGCATGGCTGGTGATGCCCGTGGCACCGTGGCCCGCCTCCCCACCGACGCCAGACGCGCCACCGCCGGCCCCAGCGGTGGAATCAGCCTGAAACCCTGTACGACTTCAGACGGGCGCTCGGCTGAAAACCCAGCAGCGTGCCGAAAACGACGAAGAGCG
>CALBET010000228.1 GCA_937888665.1 uncultured Acidobacteriota bacterium | reverse complement strand
GGATGGTCGCCGGTGATCATGACCACGCTGATACCCGCGTCGCGGCATCGCTGAATGGCGCGTGTGGCTTCCGGCCGAGGAGGATCGAGCATGCCGACCAGCCCGAGCATGGTCATCTCCTGCTCGGCCGACTCGCGGCCACCGGTCCGTTTCGTGGCTACCGCCAGCACTCTGAGCGCACGCCCCGCCATGTCGGTCGCCGCGGCTAGAATCGCGTGCAGGCGCTGGGAGTCGAGCGGCACCTCGCCACCTGCCTCCAGCACGCGCGTGCAGCTCTCGAGGATGACCTCCGGCGCGCCCTTCGAGTAGGCGACCACCCCGTCGGGGGTCGTGTGCAGCGTGGTCATCCGTTTGGTTTCAGACGTGAACGGGATTTCATCGACACGGGGGAACTGCGCAACGAGGTCCCCTTGGTCAAGTCCGGCCTTCGCCGCGGCGACCACCAGCGCCCCTTCGGTCGGATCCCCCTGGACGCGCCACTGGTCCTCGGTCTCGTCTCGCGCGATTCGCGCGTCGGAGGCGAGCGCCCCACCCTGGAGCAACCGCAGCGCGACCTCGCCCGGGCTGACCGTCTCGCCGTTCCGCACGAACTGCCCGTGTGGGTCGTATCCAGCGCCGGTGACGCTGAGCATCTCGCCGCCCACGAACAGGGCTCGCACGGTCATCTCGTCCCGAGTCAACGTGCCGGTCTTGTCGGCGCAGATGACCCGCGTGCTGCCCAAGGTTTCCACCGCGGCGAGACGGCGGACCAGCGCCTGGCGTCTGGCCATCCGCTGCACGCCGATGGCGAGCGAAATCGTGACGACAGCGGGCAGCGCCTCCGGCACCACGGCCACGGCCAGCGCGATGCCGAACATCACCATCTCCAGCAGGGGCTGGCCGCGCAGCATGCCGAGACCGACGATGACCGCCACCATGCCGAGCGCGGCCCTCACCAGCGTGCGCCCCACGCGATCCAGGCTGACCTGCAGCGGCGTCCGGCTGGTCTCGACCGCCTGGAGCAGTGTCGCGATCTGGCCAAACTCGGTGGCCATGCCGGTGGCCACGACCACCGCGCGGCCCCGCCCGTAGGTGACGACCGTTCCGGCGTAGGCCATGTTGGTCCGGTCCGCGGGCGCCAGGTTCTGGTCGTCGAGCGCGGCCGTCTGCTTCTCCACCGGGACCGATTCACCGGTCAACGCGCTCTCGTCGACCTGAAGGTTGACCGCCTCGACGATCCGGACGTCGGCCGGGACGCGATCGCCCGCCTGCAGCCGGACCACGTCACCCGGAACGAGTTCGCGCGCCGCAACCACGACCTCGTCACCGTCTCGCGCGACGGTGGTCGTTGGCGCCGCCATCCGCCGCAACGCCTCGATGGCACGCTCGGCCCGGTACTCCTGAACGAACCCCAGCACCACGGCGAGCACCACGATGACCGCGATCGCCGTCGCTTCGAGCGCGCGGCCCGACAGCGCCGACACGCCGGTCGCCACCAGCAGGATGACGATGAGGAGGTTCTTGAACTGTTCGGCGAGAATCGCCCACCGGGTCACGCGACGTGTGGCCTGCAGAACATTCGGTCCGTGCCGACCAAGACGCCGGGCGGCCTCCTTGCTGGTCAGCCCCGCGGGCCCCGATTCAACGCGCGCGAAGACGGCGTCGACCGACCCCGTATGCCAGTCGCCTGAGGAGGACGGAACGAGAGGTGGTGGCAAGGTTCTTGCGTTCTCTTCTTGACGTTGCGGCGAAGACGTCTCGCGGGGACGAGCGGTCACACTCACCGCTCGCGATGACCCCGATGCTCACGGCGCCGGAGGCACTGGCTGAAGCCTGTGGTCCTTGAGTTGGTGGCTCGTTCGAGGAAACCGATGCCGACTCATCGGACCGAAGGCGTCGTTCCGCTCGTAATACAGATAGTGGGTGATCTGGAGCCAGGTGTCGTGGATTTCCACGAGATTGAACGAATTACGCTCGCGTTCGCGTCCTCGGCCCTTCCGGGAGGTCGACGTGCCGGACTGGACCAGGATGATCCCGCGATCGCGGGGGCCGTCGAAGAAAAAATCGAGGGAGTTGCCGATGAAAGCGCGATGCAAGTGGCCACCGAGGATGACGTCGACGCCCATCTCGATGAACGCCTTCATCGCGCGTCGACCGCCGAGCATGTTGCGATCCCTCAGCTGGTCTGGGGCTCCGACGAAGTGGTGGTGAGCCACCAGCACCCGAGCGGCGCCGAGCGGGGCCTTGGCCAGGGCGTGGCGCGTGAACTCAATCTGCTGACCGGTGACCTGGCCGCGGGCAATCGTCCGGTGCGGCGCCGTCGTGTTGAGCGCGACGATGACCGCGCCGTCCAGTTCCAGCACCTGGTCGCAGTCGGGGCCGATGTGGCGCCGGTATTCGCCCAGGGGATCGGAGAGGCGTTCCCACACGCGAAAGAGTGGCACGTCGTGATTACCGGGGATGGCGAGTCGCGGCAGGCGCGGGAGCTGGTCGATGAATGAGCGGGCGTCTCGAAACTGTTCCGGCGTCGCACGCTGGGTCACGTCGCCGCTGACGATGACGGCGTCCGCCCGCAGGGACGGCGCGATCCGCAGCAGCGCGTCGCCCACGCGCGGCAAGTAGGGCGGCCCAAAGTGAAGATCGGACACCTGAAGCAAAGTGAGCATCTCACCGTCTACGGTATCGCCATGGAGGGCCGGTTGAACAGCGAGGGATCGGTCCAGGTCCGCCAGCCCGGGCACAGGTCATGAGCCGAAGGCCGTTGGTGGTCGCGGTGCTAGTCGTCATCGGCCTGTCCGCCTGGTACGGGATGCAGTCCTATCTGACACTCGACCGACTCATCGAGAGCGAGCGGCAGCTGCGGGGCTTCATCGAGACGGACCCGTGGCGCGCGTTCGCCCTCGGGTTCGGCGCCTATGTCGTCGTCTCGCTGTTCCCCGGCACCTCCGGCAAGTCCGTAGTGGTCGGCTGGTTCTTCGGCTTCTGGCCGGCGCTGGTGATGGTCACGGTCGCATTGACGATTGCCGGCGTGTTCGGGTTCTCGGTCGCCCGCTACCTGCTGGCGGACGCGCTGCGTGACCGCTTCAGGCTACGCCTCGAACGATTCGACCGGGCCGTGCAACGCGACGGGGTCTTCTACCTCCTGACGGCACGGATGCTCCACGTACCGTTCACCTTGGTGAACTATGCGTCAGGCGCGAGTCAGCTCCAACTCGGAACCTTCGCGTGGACGACCCTGGTGGGGCTGGTGCCGAGCACGATGGTCTTCGTCGGAGTGGGCGCCGGCTTGCCCTCCCTCAACGAACTCCGCGATCAGGGCGCGTCGAGCCTGGTCAGCCCCGCGCTGATCGCGGCGCTGGCGGCGATGGGGGTCATCCCCTGGCTGATTCGATGGACCGTCCGAACGCTTGGGGTCGGCGCCGGCACGGGCGACGTTGACGAACGGGGCCACGCCGCGGGATCGTCACCGCCTGACGTCAGTGAGGTGAGGTCGTGATGGACGACTCGGTCACGCCGAACGCCATGGCCGTGCTCGCGGCGGTGTTCGCCGCGTTGGTCGTCGGATCGATCATCCGGCTGGTGTCGCTTCGCTCGGACAGGACGGACAAGGCCAGATCGCGCCGCGCGAGTCTCCGGACATGGTGGTTCCTGGCCATACTGCTGGCGGCGGCCGTTCTGGCCGGAACGCTCGGCGTCTGCCTGCTGCTCGGCGTCGCGACCTGGGTCGGCTTTTCCGAGTACCGATCGCTCGAAGCGAGAGATGAGGCAGACCGGTTCGCGTCGAATCTGCTGCGAGGCGCAATTCCGCTAGTCTTTCTGGCGATCTATCTGGGATGGGGCCGCACGGCGCTGGCGCTACTGCCGCTGCTCGCCGTGCTGGTGGTCGCCACCTCCGACGTCGTCCACGGCGTCACCCGGGGCTACGTTCGGTCGATCGGGGCACTGGTCTTTGGCGCGGTTGTGCTGATCGGCGGACTCGGCCACGCCGCCGAGATCGTCGCCGGGCCCGCCGCCGACAATGCGCTCGGGGGTCCGGCGGGTTGGTTCATCTTTCTGGTGGTGCTGACAGAACTCAACGACATCTCCCAGGCGCTGGTCGGGCGCCGAATCGGTGCCCACCACCTCACCCCGAAGGTCTCGCCGAACAAGACCCGAGAGGGTCTGCTCGGCGGGGTGCTCGCAACCGTTGTGGCGAGCCTGGTGCTGGCGCCGTTCCTGACACCGTTGACCACGCGCGCGGCGCCCGCGTGGACGGTCCTCGCCTGGCTGGCGCCCCTGGCCTGGCCGCTCCTGGCCGGTCTCGTCATCGCGCTGGCCGGATTTCTGGGAGACCTGAATATGTCCGCCATCAAGCGCGACGCCGGCGTCAAAGATAGTAGCGGCGCGTTGCCAGGCATGGGAGGCGTACTCGATCGCATCGACAGCCTGACCCTGACCGCGCCCGTCTTCTACTGGCTCATCGTGGTGCCGACGTCGTGACGACCGACGCGCCTCACGCGCAGGCACCAGCCCTGCAGCCACACCGGGTCCTCGCCCGCCGTCTGACCATCCCGAACGTCATCTGCGTGTGTCGCATCCTCGCCGCCCCCGTGCTCGTGGCGCTGGCGGCCAGCGATCGGCGCGCCGCGGTGGTGGCGCTCTTTCTGGCGATGACGGCGAGCGATTGGATCGACGGCAAGCTCGCGATCCTGCTCGACCAGCGTTCACAGATCGGCCCCCGGCTCGATTCGCTAGCCGACAGCGCCATGTATGGGGCGCTCTTTCTCGCGGCCGTCCTCCTCGACCCAGAGCGACTGCGGGCCGAGTGGCCGTGGATCGCGGCTCCGATCGCGGTCTATCTGATCGCGGGGGCGGTGAGCCTGAGGAAGTTCGGGCGTTGGCCGAATCACCACACACGGACCGCCAAGATGTCCTGGGGCGTCATGCTGGTAGGCGGCGTCTTGTTTCTCGGGGGGTGGTCGCTCTGGCCGCTGCGCGTGGCGCTGGTCGGGGCGACGCTGGCCAGCGTCCAGTCGATGATGATCACGCGGCTCCTTCCCGAATACCGCAGCGACGTCCCATCGGTCGCGGCCGCGCGCATGGTGCGGCCAGTGGCTGACGGTTTTCCTGAAGGAGGTTTGTGATGCGCGTGCACCGAATCCTGGTCCCGACCGATTTCTCGGAGACCGCAAATCACGCGGAGGCGCAGGCCATCGCCCTGGCCAGACGACACGGCGCACAGCTCCAGCTGTTCCATGTGATCGAGCCATACTGGGAACCGCCCCCACATCTGACGGACGCAGTGCGAGACCATCTCGAACAACTGGAACTGGAGGCGGACACGACCCTGGCGTCGAAAGTGGACACGCTCCGCGCCAGCGGTGTGAACGTGTCCTACGCGACGTCACAGCACGTGCCACCCACCACCGCCATCGTGAACGCCGTCGAGAAATATGGACCAGACCTGGTGGTCATCGGCACCCACGGCCGCCGCGGGTTTCAGCACTTCGTGCTCGGGAGCGTCGCGGAGAAACTGCTTCGCACGGTGCCGGTCAATGTGCTGTCCCTCAACGTCGACGCCCCGCTGGTCGCCGCCGACCGGTCGTATGCGCGCATCCTCGTCCCCATAGATTTCTCCGACCACTCCCGGCGCGCGCTCGACGCGGCCTTCGCGCTGCTGGCAGACGACGGTGTGCTGCACGTGGTGCATGTCGTACACGCTCCCATCTACCCTGCGTTCTATCCCGGCGGGTTCGCCCCGGCCCCGATCGCGCCGCCCATGACTGTCTTGGTTGAAGAACATCTGACCCGCTGGCTGGGCGAACGAAACGCGGCGCGAGATGTGCGAATCGGAGACCCGTTTCACCAGATTCTGGAGGCGCGAGCTGAGACCGACGCCGAGCTCATCGTCATGGGGACTCGAGGCCTCACGGGGCTGGAGCACGTCATGCTGGGGAGCGTCTCTGAACGCGTCGTCCGCCAATCTCCGGTCGCCGTGCTGACCGTGCACTGACGACCTGTACGACCCGTTGACCACATTGCCCAGTCGGCATCCGGACCAGACCAAGGAAAGCACGACATGACGAAACGCTCCACCTCCAAACGCCAAATCGAAGAGCTCAATCCGTTCGTCATCGCACAGCGTCAGTGCGACAACGCGGGCCGATACCTGCCGGAACTCGAGCCCGGACTCTTCGATTTCCTGAAACGACCCGACAAGCTGACCATCGTGGAGTTCCCGATCGCTACCAGTTCCGGAGCCGTCCACAATTTCGTCGGGTACCGGTGCATCCACAGCCGCACCCGCGGCCCGGGCAAGGGCGGCATCAGGTATCACCCCGACGTGACACCCGACGAGGTGCGGGCCCTGGCGTCGTGGATGACCTGGAAATGCGCGGTCGTGGGTGTCCCATTCGGCGGAGCCAAGGGCGGTGTGGTCTGCGACCCCAAACAGCTCAGCCCCGAAGATCTCCGCCACATCACACGGCGCTACATCGCGGAGCTCGGCGACAACATTGGCCCCTACACCGACATCCCCGCGCCCGACGTGAACACGAACGCCCAGACGATGGCGCTGGTCTACGACACCTACGACATGATGCACAAAGGCGGGAACAACCTGGGTGTGGTCACCGGCAAACCGGTCCACATCGGTGGATCCCTCGGCCGGGAAGAAGCCACGGCCAGGGGCGGACTGTTCACCACCCTGCGCGCGCTTTCCCGCGGCATCGTCCCTGGCGTGACGGACCTGCGGGGGCTGGCGATCGTGATTCAGGGATTCGGCAACGTCGGGGGGATCGGCGCCACGCTGTTTCACGAAGCCGGCGCGCGGATCGTCGCCGTGGGTGACTCACGGGGCGGTGTCCATTGCCCGGACGGCATCGATCCGGCGGTGGCCCACGCGCACAAGCGCGAGACCGGGTCGCTGATGGGCCTGACGGGCTGCCGGAACGTCACCAACGACGAGCTGCTGGCGCTACCCTGCGACATTTTGATCCCGGCGGCGATGGAGAGTCAGCTCAGGGGCGACAACGCTCGCGACGTGCAGGCACGGATGATCGTGGAGCTGGCCAACGGCCCAACCACACCGGAGGCCGACGCGGTGTTCAACGAACGAGAGATCCCGGTTCTGCCCGACATCCTCGCCAACGCCGGCGGCGTGACCGTGAGCTATTACGAGTGGGTGCAGAACAACAAGAACGAGCAGTGGGACGAAGACGAAGTGAACGCCAAGCTCAAGCGGATCATGACTCGGGCGGCCGACGGCGTCCTCGACAAGCAGGCCGAGATCAACGGCTCTTTGCCAGCCCTGGAGACGGCGCGGCAGGAGCTGGATCGAGGCGGCAGTCCGCTGGATCCGGTCGATCTACGAACGGCCGCGTTCGTCGTCGCGGTCGAACGGGTGGCACGGGTCGCGCTCGATCGCGGGGTCTGGCCGTAGACCTCGTCGGTGACGTCTGGAGCAGAGGGAAGCGCGAGGTGGTAAACCCGTGACACGCCTTGCTCAGGGGTATGATTAATTCATACCAACACTGGAAGGACTCTGCGGAATGTCAACCGCCATCAAGAAGACCATCTCGCTCCCACCAGATCTTGCGCGCGACGCCGAAACGATGGCCCGGGCCGAGGGCAAGACCCTGAGCGCCGTCGTGCAGGAAGCCCTGAGGGAGGCGCGAGCGTCGCGCCTGCGCCGAGAACTGGGGACGTTGCAGGACTATTGGAGTAGCCGAGCGAAACATCAGGGCATCCTCACCGAGGAGGATCTCGAGCGGTACCTCGACGCGTGAAGGTCGTCTTCGATACCAACGTCTTCGTCTCGGCCCTCACGCTGCCGGGCGGGCGGGGCGACCAGGCCCTGGGGCGGATCATCGCGGGCGAGGATTCGCTGGCGATTGCTAAACCGATCATCGACGAGCTGCTCGGCGTCCTGGCTCGAAAGTTCGCCCGCGAGCGGGAGGAGCTCGCCCGCGTCGCCATCTTCCTGCATGGCGTCGCCGAGCTTGTCGCACCCACCGAACTGCTGGCCGTCCTCGCCGATGCACCGGACAATCGGATCCTGGAGTGTGCGGTCGTCGCTGACGCACAGGCGATCGTCACCGGAGACCGCGCGATGCTAGCAGCCCGTGGTGGAAGTCCCGCTGCATTCGAGCGGCGCGGGACTTTCACCACGGGCTGCTAGCGCTTGGTGAGCATCAGAGAATCCGCATCGTCTCCCTGAACGAGTATCTGAGCTGATGCTGGACCGGTCACCGACTTAAGGGAATCTTCAGGTGTCTGGGCCGACTTCTATCACTACGATGAACCCGGTGCCTCCGGTGCCTCCGGTGCCTCCGGTGCCTCCGGTGCCTCCGGTGCCTCCGAGTGTCTCGCGATGTCAGGTGTCAGAGAAGGGACGAGCATGGTGAGCGTGAGTCGACTGCGGTCTGCGGCAGTGATGGGTGGCGCGATAACCTGGATCCTGGCCGGCATGGCCGTGTCGGTCGCCGGCGGTCAGGGCCCGGAGAACGACCGCCCGGCGCTCCTGGCCCGGATTGCCGACCTCGAAGCGCGGCTGAGCGAGATTGGCAATCCGGGGGACCCTGCGGCGGGCGGCGCAGCCGCCCCTGAGCCGGCCGGTGCGGCTGACGGCCTCCAAGGCGCCGATGGCGCGCAGGACGGCGACCTCCAGGTGCTGCTCGATCGCCTCGAGGCGCTAGAACGGCGCCTGAGCGAGCTGGAAACCCAGGCGGTCCTGTCCGAGCCCGAAACCCGTGTGCGCCGAGTCGTGGTCTGGGTCGGCGATGACGGGACCCAGTACGATGAAGAGGTCCCGGGCGCTCGAGAGGTGGTGACGTACGAGCGCGAGCGCGTGTACCGCAGGCAGACCATCAACGAAAAGCTCGAGGAGGCGCTGGCCGCCGACGCGGAGGGCCGGGTCGCGATCGGCGTCGACGGAGCGTTTGCGACGCAGTTCACGAACCGCACCAGAGGAAATCTGACCGAAGGGCGAGCCTACGGACTGGCGTCGGCCGACCTGTACTTCACGGCGCGCATCGCTCAATACACCTTGTTTTTCGCCGACGTCGTCGGCTTGAGTGGCTCGCCCCCGGACGCCGAGATTCCGACGCTCAGTCTCATCAACGGGTATACGGCCCGCCTCGGGCGCCAGGACGAGCTGAACCTCCGTGAAGCGTGGATCCGCACCGAGCTCTTCTCGCAGACGCTGGCCGTGAGCGCCGGACGTCTGGATCTGACCAATTACTTCGATCTGAACAACGTGGCCAACGACGAGACCTCGCAGTTCATGAGCGACACGCTGGTCAACAATCCGGCGCTCGGCCTGTCATCGAATGGGGCCGGCGCGGCAGCGGTCTTCGACCCGAAGATCGGCCTCAGCTTCAAGGCCGGCTTCCAACAGAGCAACCCCGACGCCTTGAATCTGTCCGAGTCGATCTACTCCCTGGTGGAGGTGGGCTATGTTGGCACGCCGATCCCGACCGGGGAGGGCAACTATCGAGTATGGTTCCGCACCGACAACAGCTCGGGCCAGCGGGCCACCGCGGTGGGCGTCAGCGTCGACCAGAAACTGACACCCTTCGCGACGCTGTTCGCGCGCGTTGGATCCGCCGAAGCCGACGTGGATCGAGACCGGTTCTACAGCGTCGGGATCGGGGTGGCCAATCGTCTCGTGTGGAACCGGGGCGACACCTGGGGCGTCGGATACACACACTCTGACCTCGATGCCGGCGACCGGGAGCACGTCGGCGAGTTCTACTACAGCCTCGGATTATCTGAACGTTTGCGGCTGTCGGCTCACCTCCAGTACTTCGAGGTACAGCCGGCGGTAGGGCCAACCTTCGGGTATCTCGTGCCCGGCGTGCGGTTTCAGGCCGGCTTCTAGCGCGAAACCGATCTTCGCTACACTGACGAGTGGGGGAACCATGAGTAGAACCAAACGCGTGACGCCGGCCCTGGGGCTGATCCTGGCCTCCAGTCTGGTCCTGTCCGGATCGGGATCGACCGCCCAGGAGATCAAGATCACCGATCCGACGTCGGTACTCGTCATCGTCAATCGCGACTCCAATGACCTGACGTTCATGGACCTGGAGAGCCGGGAATTCATCGGAACGGTCTTTCTCGGCAACAACGTCAACCCGCACATGGCGATGTTCTCGCCGGACGGCCGATACGTCGTGACCGGAGGAACGCGTGCGAACAAGGCCTACGTCATCGACGTGCCCACGTTGACGATCGTCAAGGAGATTCCGGTCGACCTTGCTCCCGAGCACATGTCGCTGTCGCCCGACAGCCGGTACTACTATCAGGGGAATCCTGACGGTGATTCCATCTCGGTGATCGACATGGTCTCCTTCACGGAGATCAGGCGGATCAGCGGGCTCGCCGAGCCTCTCAATATCTCGTTCGTGCCGGACGGGTCGAAAGCGTACGTCGCCAATTACGGCGCCCACTGGGTCGGCGTGATCGACGTCACGCGGCATGAGCTGCTCAAGAAGATCCATGTCGGCGATATGCCGGCCGTGCACCGACTGGATCCGGATCGGTATCTTGGAGAGATCAAGGGGGTCTCGAGCGCCAGCCTCAGCAATGATGGGCGATATCTGTACGCCGCGGACGGCGACCTGGGCATCGTGGCCGTGATCGATACGCGGGAAGATCGAGTCGTCAAGACGATTCCCGTGGGCCCGGATCCGTGGCGCGCCTTCATGAGCCACGACGGCAGGTACGCGGTGACCGTCAACAACGGGGACGAAACGGTGTCCGTGATCGACACCGGCAAGAACGACGTGGTGGCGACGTTCGAGGGAGGGCCCGACATGGTCGGCGCGAACTTTGCCGACGGCAAGGTTTTCGTGATCAGCTCGACCAGCGGCTTCGTGTACGTGTACGACCTCGGGTCCTTGAGGCCGGCCGGCCGCATCAAGATCGGAACGAACATTCAGATCGAGACGGCGACGACGGACGTCGCCGAAACACACCTCTATCTGGGTAACTCGACCGACCACACGATCGAGATCATCGACGCCAGGACGCACGCCGTCGAAACGGTGGCCAATAGTGGACTGTTCCCGTGGGGCACCCACATCATGGACAGCAAGGACAACTACTGTCACTGACGCGCCGAGGCGGAAGGCATCGACCGTGAATCGCGCAGTGCTGCTGCTGATCATCGTGGGGTGCGTGGCCGGTCCAGCGGGCGCCCAGGGCGTGCGCGACCATACGCGGCTGGAGACGTCCGGCGAGACGACGATCTCCGACTCGCAGGCGATCGAGCTGTCGCTGACCGTGATCGAGACCTCGCGGCGCTCGCTGCAGACGTGGGTGCGCATGGCCGGCACACCCGACCCGAGCGGACGCGTCCTGACGGGAGACGTGTCGACGCCGGAGGGCGATCTCGTGAAGGTGGGGCAGCGCGTGCGCGTGTTTCCGCCCGAGTCGAAATCGCGCATGAACCAGGCGAAGGTGACCGGCGTCACGACGAACGGAACCCGCGTTCGCGTTGACGTGACGCTTCCGGTGCAACCGAGCCCCCCAGCCGAGCACTACGTCATGGAGATTGTCG
>CALBET010000227.1 GCA_937888665.1 uncultured Acidobacteriota bacterium | reverse complement strand
CGCCTGAGGCAGGGCGACGTGATCAGCGCGAGCGATCTTCTGCCCGGCTGACCGTCAGGACCAACTTGCCCACGGTCTGAGCGGTCTCCAGCGCTCGATGCGCGTCCGCGACATCTTCAAAGCGGTGCGTGGTCACGGGCAGCGGCCGGAGCCGACCCTCTTCAAACCAGCCGAACAGCTGCTGCAGCGCCTGGTTAAGAATGTCTTTGCGCTCAAAGAGATAGCTCAGGTTGAACCCCATGACGCTGCGGTTCTCGCCCGTCAGGCGGAGCGGGTTGAATCGAGGGGTACGGAGCCAGCCCCAGACCAGCTTGGGCCACCGGGGGGTGCCGCGACCGCGCGGGAGCATGGTGTGAAAACCGTAGACCACCAGCTTCCCGGGGCGGCGAGGTGCTCGTAGCTCTGTCCCAACGTGGCCACACCGTTGGCGTCGCAGATCACGTCGCACCCACCCGGAGCCAGACGCTCCACCGCGGGCCAGAGCGGCTCAGCGGACTTGTCGATCACGTGGTCAGCGCCGGCCGCCAGAGCCGCCTCGACCTTGTGCGACGCACCCACCACGCCGATCACGCGACAGCCGAGGATCTTTCCCAGCTGGCACAGAGCGCTCCCCACGCCACCGGCAGCGGAGTGGACCAGCAGCGTGGACCCGGGACGGGGATGCGCCAGCTCAACCAGCGCGAACCACGCCGTCAGGAAGACCGTGGGAAAACCGGCCGCCTGCTCCGGCGTCATGCCGTCCGGCAGGTCAAAGATCTGGTCGTCCGGGAGCACCAGGCAGTCGGCATAGCCACCAAATCGGGTCACCCCGACGACCGATCTGTCCCCAACCCGTCCCGCGACCTCAAACCCGGGCGTGATCGGCCAACCCACATACTTCTTTGCCGACTCATAGAGCCCCATGCGCACCACGCAGTCGGCGTAGTTGACGCCAATGGCGGTCACATCAACTCGCTGATGGCCCGGCGGCACCTCCGGATCGGGGAAGCTCTCCATCCGCAGCGCGTCGTAGCCGCCCGCCTGATGAACCACGATTCGCCGCACCGTCATACTGTTGCTCCCACGTCGCCAGACCCTACCAGGGCGGCGGGTTAGTTTAGTCCGAAGTTGAATCGCGATCCAGACGCGTCTGTGCCCGCAGCCCTCCGTTTTCGGGGGGCCGTACGGGATCACGTACTGACTACAGCGGCTGGTGCCGGATCACACGGAGACTTCGAGCAACTGCAGAGCGCGGGCCTGCAACGGTGTCGGGCGGGTGGTTCGCTCAAACTCGAGACCGGTTGCGTCTGAGCGGATCGTGTTTCGGGTGATGGTCGACAGGTCGGCCAGCAACGTTCGAAAGCTGTGCACGGGATATTCGTCTTCGGTGCGTTTGGATGCGGCCTTTTGCAGAGCCGCCTCCGACCGCTGCGCGGGAGCGACGATCGTACGACGCTTCGCCGCGGCGCCCGCCCGATCGTGGTCGTCGAACATCAGAGGGGCCAGGGCCCGGCGCATGTGCCACTCCACGTAATAGCTGAGGAAGCACAGCAGAAAATGGGCGCGCACCCGGTCGGGCTCCCGGTGGTGGATGGGCCGGATATGTAGGTCGACCGTCTTGTGGCAACGGAACGCCCGCTCGACGTGGTGCAGCGCCTTGTAAGCGGCGACCACCTGGGTCGCAGACAGCCGGTCCGAGTCCACGCTGGTACGGATCACGTAGATCCCGTCCAGGGCCGCCTCGGCTGTGATCGACTCCTCGTTGCGACGGAACGAGAACGAGTCCTCGGTGATGTCCAACTCGAAGTGCTTGCCCATCTTGCTACGTTCCAGGACGCGACCCAGTCGCACTCCGATCTTCTCCTTGCCGCGCAACGGCCGACTGACCCGCTGCGTGGCACGGTGCAAGGCCGTCAGCTTCTTCTCGGTGGCGTCGAGCAACTCGCCTCGCTTGCGACGGCGTTCTGCTGCGAGCAACGGATTCTTGCAGACGACGAGACGCTCACCGGGGAACGACGAATGCGTTACCTCTGCCAGATCCTGCTCGTCAAACAGAGAAAGCTGAAAGGCTCCCGCTGCCTCCAGTTGCCGAATCTGGGGCGCGCGCAACGAGCTGATCCAGTCCATGTTCTGCGGCTTGAGATCCTCTCGGATCCGCGCCGAGGTCAGCATGCCGCGGTCGCCGACAAAGACGACATTGTCCAACCCGAACCGGTCTCGCACCTTGTCGACCTGCGTGCTGACCGTGCTCGGATCTCCCGTGTTGCCGGGAAATACCTCGATGGCCACTGGACAGCCGTCCTCATTGCACAGCACACCGAAGTTCACCTGGAGCTTCCCCTGTCCGCCTCCGCGCGGATACCCCAGCTTGGCCAACGGGCAATGGCGGCCCTCGAACCAGCTCGAACTCAGGTCGTACAGAGCCAGGCCTCCTGCCGCGAGATGTCGTCCAGCAAGCGCCTTCTCGATGGCCGGCTGCCGACCGACCAACCAGTCCAGGGCGTCGTACAGCTCGTGGACTTCGACGTCGCCCAGGGACAGTTCCGCACCCAGCGAACTGAACGCGGACGCCTCGTCCAGCCCGCGGGCAGTCGCCAGCTTCGAGCGTGGATCAACGAGGCGGGCGACGATCATCGCCTCGACCAGATCACGCTTGCGGGAGTTGCGTGCAGCCAACACCTTGTGGAGTCCGAGTCGTCGGAGCGTCCCCCGGACCGCGGCGACATGGCCGTGCGGTCGGGAGCGAACGATCTCGAACGTCTCGTCGAGGCCTACCACCGTCTCGTCCTTGAGCACCCGCTTCAGTGCCGCGACCCGCGCGGCGGGCCAATCGGTCAGATTCGCCAGCGTACGATTCTTCACCTTCCCGTCCTCGCGATAGCTCTCCCGCAGGAGGATGGCTGGAGGCGACTTCCGATTCGGGACTTTGGTCACGTACATACCCGGCATAATGGCACGGCAGGAGCCGAAATCAAGCACCTGTGTGTCATTTACATGACTACATGAATGCGGATCCGACGATCGGCAACCGAATGCAGCACTTCGTTTGCGGCTGTTGGACCGCCTTCAACTTCGGTCTAGCGCGACCTGGGACGAGCCGCTGAAGATCCCAGTCTGCGCCTCCCGCCGATGGAGAAGCTCTCGCTGCCAGCCAACGATCGCGCCGCCCAGCGTTGGCGTGGCGGCCAGCGGATCCAGATTCACAACTTGAAGGGCGCCGCCGTCCCCAGGGGCGCTCACTGCGACACGCTGCGAGCCCATGGGGGCCATGGCCACGTCAGCGCAGAAGACGGGGCTCCCCGCGGCATCGTAGGCCACCACCAGCGCGCGTCCCGGCGTGGGCGCCGGATTGACCAGGTCCAACTGCGTCTCTAACTGCATCGCGACCGGCTGGCCGAGACCCGAGGTGGGCAGCGCGACCTCGCCGGCCTGCCATGTCCCGATGAGGTGGGCAGCGGGCGAGGCGATCGCCAGCGCGGGCAGCAGCGTGATGGCGGTCAATACGTGCAAGCGGCTCATGCTGTTGTTTGATCGGTTCGCGGTCTTTCCAGTTCGTGCGTTCATTGTGGGCCTCCCGGTCCATGGTGTTGCCAATCCATGGAGCACATC
>CALBET010000226.1 GCA_937888665.1 uncultured Acidobacteriota bacterium | reverse complement strand
CGTATCCCGCCGTGCACGATCCCTGTGTCCCTTCTCATACATAACGTGCTTCGCCAGTCTGCGCCACGGCAACTTGAACGACGGTATCGGCGGGTTGTGCTCTTCCATCGGCCACGGCATCGAGTCCTCCTCCGTTGGCGTCTGCACCACCGGCGCGCCCCGCAGCTTCTCGCTTGACCCTGCCACTGGCACGTTCCACCCTCTTGTCTCCGAACTCTGCCGCACGGTGGGGCGGCGTCGCACCTTTCGGTTGGCGACCAAGCAGAGACCGCGGGCTCGCGAGGCCATGGATGACTGTGCCATGATGTAATCCGTAGCAGGGTTCGGACAACATTCCCAGGCTGCGGGAACACGCATCACACGCCGTCCGCAACCGAGAAGTCGACACTCCTGCTGCTGAATCGGTCCCAAGTTGCCAGGACAGTGCGCCGGGGGTCCCATCACGAAACACGCGTCCGAAGCGGCCTGCTCCGGTTGGTTCGTCAAGCTTCCTCGTGGCTGTTCATCTGACTCATCGAGCATGTCCGCCGACCGGCCTGGGGCGCACGTGTGGGCAGCGGTGGGGTTGACGCGAGGATTTTGCTCATCGTCGAACGGCAAGCGCGACACCGCATCCGGCACCAGGTGATCCTTCCCTTTGACGTGTGCCAGCTTGAAGTGGTAGGCCTGAAGCTCTAGAGCCCACCGTACGAGTCGAGGCGTGGCGCTCATCTTCGTTTTCAGGGCCAGCAACGCCGTGTGGTCTGTCTCCACGATGAACTCCTCGTCCAGCAAGTAAGCGCGCCACTTCTTCAAAGCCCACACCACGGCATAGCACTCTTTTTCCGTGGTGTGCCAGTTCAGTTCTGCCCCTCGCAGTCGACGCGACATGTATGCCACCGGTCTGCCACCCTGCACCAGGACAGCACCGATCTGAGTATCGCACGCGTCGGTCTTGACGACAAAGGGTGGGGCCACGTGATCGCCTGAGCTGAACTCCGGGTAGGCCAGCACTGGTTCGCTGATCAAAGCGTCCTTCAGATACTGCCATGCCACGAGCGCCTCTTGCGACAGAGTCACACTGCCTTTCGCGGTGCCTTCCAGAAGTTTCTCCAGCGGCGCAGAGTAGAGTGAAAAGTTCTCGACGAACCGGCGGTAGTAGCCAGCCATTCCCAGGAAGGCACGGACGTCCGTCTTCGTGGTAGGAGGCCTCAGCGCGGCGATTGCCACTAGCTTTTCCGGATCCGGCTGC
>CALBET010000225.1 GCA_937888665.1 uncultured Acidobacteriota bacterium | reverse complement strand
TGAATCGGTCGAAATCGAGCGCCACCAGCTGCAGTGAGTCGTTGGTCTTCTCCGCACGCTTGATCTCTTCGCTGAGGCGGCCTTCGCCAAATCGCCGGTTGTACAGGCCAGTAAGCGGATCGAGAATCGACAGTCCATAGAACTGCTCTGCTCGCGCGCGTTGTTCGGCTGCCGTCTCCGTCTGGTCGACCAGACGGTCGCGAAGCGCCTTGAAATGGCGCTGCTCCCACACCGAGAAGACCTGGATCACGACCAGCACCAGGAGCACGCCTTGAACCGAGACCCACGTCACCTCCTCTTGCCTGAGGGCGGCATGCGTGTGCGGCGGCAGCAGAAGCAATGCGATGAGTCCAGACAACAGGAGCAACATCAAAATGCCGCTCCAGCGGAACCAGGAGATGCTCCGATCGAGGAGCTTGAGCCCTTTCCCGTTGGCCACGTCAACGGGTTCGCCCGATCGGCGGCGGTCAGACCGGACGCCCGCGCCAGAGGCGTAGCCGACCGTGGGAGCGGGAGAGGGCTTCATGATCGGGGACGATAGAGTCAACAGATTCAACGCCGTCGCGCAGGTTCTTCCGCTGCTGGTGAGCCAACAGTCAGATTCCCGAAACGCCCGGGCTATCCGCCGGCGTCGTGTCCCTCAAGCGGAACAGCGCCCACGCTGCCCACGCTGTCCACGAGTATCCACAGCAAGCATCGTGCCGCGCACATCGAGCGGCGAATTGGCGGCCGGCAAGGGCTGTTGGGCAGGATGGCGGTCAGGTGGCACGGGCGGTCGTCCCAAATCGTGGCGCCGATTGCAATACTGTCATCTTATGTCGAATGGCGAGCGAGTCTAGTGGCGCTCAGAGTCCTCTTCTGGTCTATAGAGTTTCTCGGCTAGGGTCGCCTCAGTCAGCCCCGTCCCCAGGGGCCCACGCCGACACCAAGGCCACTGTGGGGGGCGCGGGGCCTGGCCCGGGAGCCGAAGAGGGGTGTGCGAAAGACGCCTCACGCGCGCGCAGCCCAACCGGGTACCAACATGCGCGGCCGTCGAGCCCGCGTCACGGGGTGCCGCTTGAGCGTCCGCACGCGTGGAGGGGGTGGAGTCGGGGGGCTGTGACTGCCATGCCGGGAAAACGGCAGGCGCTGGACGACCGCTGCGTGCCGCCGCCGGCTAGTCCGACACGGCGCCGGCTTCTGTTTCGCCCTCTGAGCCGGTCGGGACCATCGTGGCCAACTGCGCCGCAATGATGGCGGCGCTGGCCTGCACCGCGCTGCTGGTTTCCCAGTCGTCGCGTAACTCGGCAGCGAGCACACCGACACAGCCCTCGACGGAACGCAGCGGGATGGCGAGCCCACCACTGGCCGTGTCGGTGTGTTCCACGACCTGCATTCGCGCACTCCTGTAGGCGGCAGAGGTTGCGTTATCGCCGTCTGTCGGAATGGACCCGAGGCTGGCTAGCGACTGTGCCGGGAAACCATGCCCGATGGCGGGCCGCAACGCGTGGCCGGTGGAGTCGCGGACCCAGAGCACCAGCGTGCTCGCGTTCAGGACGTCCGCGGCCCGCTCCATGAGAGCCGGCAGTTCCTTCGTGTCGGCCACGGTGCCCAAGTCCGTACACAGATCGGCAGCGACGCTCAGGTCGGGCGACGGGGTCTCGTTCCTCTCGTGAGCCGTAGACGCGGCGGAGGCAGCTGCGGCGTCGACCGCGCCCGCCGCTCGAGCCGTGGCGGTCGCACCCAGGCTGCTCCGGATGACGAGGTCGTCTAAGGACGGCGACGCTGCGTCTCCCGGCGTGGCCCGGTCCACAGCATCCAATGATGCGAAGGGCGCATGGCCTTTCGCTCGCGTCACAGGGGCCAGCAGCAGCATCGCCAGGACACCTGCGCCGGCGCCCACCGCCAACATGGTGGCCTGCTGGGACCGGGCCGCTCGCATCGTCTCGTTCCGCGTGGCGCGCTCGGAGGCCCGCGCCAACTCCACGTTCGCGGCCGCCCCTGCCGCGAGTTCGAGCCCGTCGGTGAAGATCAGATTCGAGGCCAGCAGGGATTCGCCCCGATCGGCGTGCTCGCGCACGCGCTGGTCCATCCGCTGCAGGTCGGTCACCGCGGCCTCAGCCGCATCGAGCGCGTCGACCGAGGAGGGGGTCACCGCGAGTCGCCGCAGGTCCTCAAGCCTCCCGCGCACCGTGTTCAGGTAGCTCGTGACCTTCGTGTTCCAGTAGACCCAATCCTGGCCAGCCGCGACGGAGGCCTGCTCCGCGGTGCGGAGGTCGGCGAGTGTGAGCGCGAGCGCCCAGCTGAGGTCGGTGTAGATACGCTCGACGGTCTGTTCTTCGTCAAGCGCCCGGGCCGCCAGCCGAATCTGATACCCGGCGAATCCCACGGTCGCGATCACTGTCACCACGATCGCAATCCGCACCCAGACTCGAGCCATATGTTGAAAATACCACACCACCCGCAGTCCGTGGCGGAAGTCCCTCGGCGTGACCCACGCTCACGTAGATTCTGCCTGGTCGGCCGGAGCTGCCGGCCCCCGAACTGTCGGCGAAATCCGGCGCTGTTCATGGATCGGCGTGGTAGTATCTGGCGCGACTGAGCTGCGGGGGGCGACTGCGAGGACCGAGTTGGCCTTGCCAGCGGCGCCATACCCCTAACAGATCCTTGTCCCCGACACGATGACGTCGAATTCCAGGTTTTTGCGGCGAAAGCCCCTCAACGATTCAGCCGGCATCTTCGGTCTTGCCGGGACACGTGCAGCAGGCGTGGGCGCGTCTGAGTCCGCCGATCCACCCGGCGAGGTCCGTGACGTGATCGAGGAAATCTTCTCCGAGCGACAGACGCCACCGGATCTGATGGATCTTGACGCGGCGCTGGCAGCGTCGTACGTGCCGACCGCGGAGGCCCTCAGCGACCTCCTCGATGTGGCAGCGCCAGCCGATGCCGTGGTAGCGCCAGCCGACGTCGATGAGACGCTCTCTACCACCACCACACCACCGGCACCGTCACCGAGCGACTCGGAGCCGGTGATGGGCGATGATCAGGTCATGCGCCTGGTGTCGTTGGTCGAGCAGGTGCGGCTGCACCACAACGCTTTCAAGGTTGGCACCGGGGGCCGTGATGGCACACAGCGGGCCCGGCAACAGCGCGCGGCATGTCTCCAGGAGATCGACGGGTTGCTTGGCGAGGTCGGAGAGTCCGAGCTGGGTGCGCGATTGCAGACACTGACGTTCGTGGAACGAATCGCGCACCTCGAGGCGTTCACATCCTCGCTCCAGGGACGTTGAGAACCCGGGCTGTGGCCCGGTCCAGGCTCTACTGCGGAAGGAATTGACCCAGGGTGGTGGCTAACTACTCGGCGGAACAGGTCGTTGAGAAGGTACGGGGCGGCACAAGTTTCGACCGAGCGGACCTGCGGACCCTCAACTTCCTTCGAGCGAATCTGGACGGCGCGAGCCTCAGACGGGCGGACCTTGAGGACGCGAACCTCGCGGGCTGTAGCCTGAAGGGCGTCGACTTCACCAGCGCGAGCCTGCGCGACGCCCTGCTCGATGGAGCGAACCTCGAAGGGGCCTCGCTGGCGATGGCCGATCTGGAAGGCGCGGTGTTGAAGGGCGCCAACCTGCAGAACGCCGATCTCAGTCACGCCAACCTGGACGGGGCGGATCTCGAAGGCGCCAATCTGGCAGGGGCGAATCTTCGGTCCGCCAGTTTGGTCGATGCCCTCCTCACCGGTGTCACGCTGACCGGCGCGAAACTGATTGGACTGGACGCGGAGCCCGATGCGTTCGCTGGGGTCGTGGCCGAGTGGGTCGACTTCTCGACCACGTCCTCGAGCGTGCAGGTGTCGGGCGACGATCTTGTCGCCTATCTCACACGCCTCCGGGATGGCGGCGATCCGGTCGAGGCTGTCGCGGCGCCGGTTGCGGGTGTTGCCGTTGACCCCGCGAAGTGTTTCTTCGGTGTGGGCGACATCTTGCGGAACGCCACCCTGGAGTTCGGCGGCCAATCGGTCGTCGAGGTCGAGAGTCGATTCGTGAACTGCACCGTCCGACTGCAGGAAGGCGCGCAATTGACCATTGGGCCGCACGGCGTCTTCGACGGGACCCGGATCGTCGGGCCTGGCGACGTCGTCATCCAGGGCGCGTTCGTCCACCACGGGGACGACCCCGGTAT
>CALBET010000224.1 GCA_937888665.1 uncultured Acidobacteriota bacterium | reverse complement strand
AGCCGGTATAATCGTGCCGCTTTCCAGGAGGGGACACATGCAGCGCATCGTGCTCGTCGCGTCGGTCGTGCTCTTGACCGTTCCGGCCGTCGCGCGGTCCCAGACCCCCGAGTCGTGGACCCTGCCGCGCACGCCGGATGGCCAACCCGATCTGCAGGGCCTCTGGACCACCCAGACCTTCACACCGCTCCAGCGTCCGGAAGAGTTCGCGGACCAGGAGTTCCTGACGGAGGCGCAGGCCGCGTCGTTGGCCGAGGCGCTGACTGCCCCCGGCGTGGACCCACTGCGCGGTGGTGCGTTCACGGCGGCGTTGAACGATGACGCCGACGCGCGAGACGGAGCGACGGTGCAGACGGATCCGACACATTACGACAACGCGGTCTGGCTGCGGACGCTGGCCCCCAAAGGTCTGTCGAGCCGGCGCACGTCGCTGATCGTCGACCCTCCGGATGGTCGCATTCCGGCCCGGACCGAAGACGCCGCGGTGCTGGCCGCCCTGAGACGCGATGCGCGAGGCTTCGACAGCCACGAGAACCGGCCGGCGCAGGAACGGTGCCTCGCCTGGACCCACGAGGGGCCGCCGATGACGCCGCCCCCCTACAACGACTTGTATCAAATTTTTCAAACGCCCGGCTACGTCGTGCTGTTTCCTGAAATGGCGAACAACCCGGCGCGCATCATCTCTACCGACGACCGTCCGCACGTGTCAGAGCGGATTCGTCAGTGGCCAGGCCATTCGGTGGGCCGCTGGGACGGTGACACACTCGTGGTCGACACCACGAACTTCACGCTGAAGACCGGTTTCCAGGGCTCGGGCGAGGCGCTCCACGTGGTGGAACGCTTCACGCGGGTGGCGGCGGACCAGATTCGCTACGAGTTCACGGTCGAGGATGCGACGACGTGGACCCGGCCCTGGACGGTGGAGATGCCGATGATGGCGTCGGAGGGCCCACTCTATGAGTACAGTTGTCATGAGGGGAACTACGGCATGAGGAACACCATGCGTGGGGCCCGTCTGGCCGACCGGCAGGCGGCCGACCCTCAGCGGTGAGTCGGGCTCTCGCCTGGTCGTTCGTCGTGGTCGCGGCGCTCGGGACGGCGCTGTGCGCCCCGGCGCCGGGCCGTCAATGGCTGCCGGGCGACTCGCACATCCACAGCCACTGGAGTGCCGGCTCCGACCAGCGCCGGATACCGCCGATTTCAGTCAAGGGGCAGGACGCGCTCTATTCCACGCCACGCAACGCCGTCATGGCGCGCCAGTTCGGACTCCGTTGGATGGTGACCACGGACCATGGGGGCCCCGATCACGCGAAGCTCAATTTCTTGCAAGCGCACCGGGAACTGACGCTCTCGCGCGAACTCGTGCCGGACCTGCTGCAGTTCTACGGCATGGAGTTGAACATGCCGGGCATGGACCACCACACGCTGATCATTCCGAACGCCGACGACGAAGCGACAGTCCTGCGGGACATCGAGAGCCAGTTCGACGCGAACCAGGAGTGGCCGCTGCCCCCAGATCCTCGTCGTCACTCCGACGAGGCACGCCGCCGAGCACTGGACTATCTGCAGGCATTGGAACGGCTCCCGGTGCTGTTCGCGAACCATCCCTCCCGCTCGGCCACGGCGGTCGGCGCGTACGGGCTCGACGAGCCGTGGGAGATACGAGCCAACAACGACCTGGCGCCCGACGTCTATCGCGGGATGGAGGGGGCGCCTGGGCATCAGGCGGCGACACTGGCCCCTGACGGGAGTCCTCGGCCTGTGGTGCCGGGACGTCCGCCCAATGCCAGAGGACGGTATCTCAACCCCGGGGCGCCCACCATGGGTGGGTTCGATCAGATGACCGCCATCGTGGGCGGGTTCTGGGACTCCCTGCTTGGAGAGGGACGGCGGTTCTGGGTTGTGGCCTCTTCCGATTCTCACGCGCACTACACGGATCCGGCGCGAGAGGGTGTGGACTTCTGGCCGGGCGAGTTCCACAAGACGTATGTGCTGGCCCGGCCCACCTACGAGGACGTGCTCGATGGACTCCGCTCCGGACGGGTCTTCGCGGCGGCCGGTGGTCTGGTGACCACGCTCGATGTCACGGCGGCGGCCCTGGGTCGAGAGGCCGGGATCGGCGGTACGTTACGGGTCGGCGCGTCCGACGCGATCGAGGTGACCATTGCGTTCACCGACCCCGATGTGGAAAACGGCGGTGGTGAGAACCCGAGCGCGCAGCGGGTGGACGTGATCGTGGGAGAGGTGCGCGGACCCGCGTCAGAGCCCGGCCTCGATCGGAACCCCACCACCCAGGTGGTCGCGCGCATCGGTCGCGCCGACTGGACGCACAACGGCGACCGCTACACTTTGACCACCTCAGTGCCGGCCGCGGCCGGTGCTCGCTATCTCCGCGTGCGCGGTACCAGCACCGACGCGCTCGAGCCCGGCCCCGATACGCGGGACGAGAACCCGTGGCACGACCTCTGGTTCTACTCGAACCCGATCTTCATCGAGGTCGAGTAGCACACCCACACGGCCGTGATCCTCGATCCCTGGTTTTATGTCGCCGCCTCGGTGGCCGTCCTGATTGCCGGCATCGCCAAGGGCGGGCTGGGCGGCGGTATTGCCGTGGTCGGCGTGCCCCTCATGGCCATGGTCGTGAGCCCCGCCCAGGCGGCGGCCGTGCTGCTACCGATTTTGATGGTCATGGACGCTCTGGCGCTACGCGCCTACTGGGGGAAGTGGGACCGCGGCAATCTGCGTGTGTTGCTCCCGGCCGCGCTGATCGGCACGGCCCTGGGGTTCCTGACCTTCGGCTATCTGTCGGATGACGGTCTCCGCGCGCTGGTCGCGGTGGTGGCGCTGACCTATGCGGTTCGATACTTCGCTCGGCGCGGGCCGACCGCGCGACGAGTCCCGAGTACCGCGTCCGGGCTCGTGTGGGGGGCGTTATCCGGATTCACGAGCTTCTCTGTTCACGCGGGGGGGCCACCGCTGCAGGCCTACCTCCTGCCGCAGCGGATGCACCGGACAACGTTCCAGGCGACCAGCGTCGTGTTCTTCTTTGTGGTGAACTGGTCGAAGGTCGTGCCCTATGCGTGGCTGGGGCAATGGACGCCGGACAATCTCCTGACATCGCTCGTGCTGCTGCCGTTGGCACCGCTCGGTATCTGGATCGGCCGACGCATTCACCTCCGGGTGAACGACGAGCTGTTCTTCCGTGTGGTCCACGCGTCGCTGGTCGTGATCGGCGTCAAGCTGCTGTACGACGTCGCGCCGTTGTAACATCACGGGTGTCACGATCCAGGTGGGGAGGCCTCCCGCGAAGAGCGACCGAACGCGGGTGGTCGCGAGACCTTGCCTGGCTGGACCGGGCAGCCTACCATCCCACGTGGGAGATGCGATGCGGATAACGCGGATGACGGTGCGGCGGGTATCGGCCTGCGTGGCGGTGCTGGTCTTCGGTGTCGGTGGGTATCACGCGGGCGGGCGTCCCGGCGCCTCCGTCCAGGGCCAGGAACCAGCGGTCACATTCAATCGTGACGTGCGGCCTATCCTCGCCGAAGGCTGTTACAACTGTCACGGTCCGAACGCCCCGACTCGGCAGGACGGGCTTCGACTGGACATCCCGGAGGGCCCGCTCGCGGATCGCGGACGTTACGGTGGTCCGGTGATCGTGCCGGGCAATGCCGACGAGAGCCTCCTCTTTCAGCGGGTCATCCACGAGAGTGACAGCGCCCGGATGCCGAGGGGTCGGGCCGCCCTGCGGGACGACCAGGTCGAGACGCTCCGGCGCTGGATTGACCAGGGAGCCGAGTATCAACCGCATTGGGCCTTCATCCCGCCTGAGCGAGCGGCGCCGCCGGCCGTGTCCGACGCCGAATGGGCGCGGAATCCGATCGACAATTTCCTGCTCGCCAGACTTGAGCAGGAAGGATTGGCTCCGTCAGCGGAGGCGGATCGCGCGACCCTGCTCCGTCGCGTGACCCTCGACCTCACCGGGGTGCCGCCGACGCCGGTCGAGCTTGCCGATTTTCTCAATTCGGACGCCGCTGATGCATACGAGCAGGTGGTCGATCGCTTGCTGGACTCGCCGCGTTATGGCGAGCGGATGGCCACCGAGTGGCTCGATGCGGCGCGCTACGCGGACACCAACGGCTATCAGACTGATGGC
>CALBET010000223.1 GCA_937888665.1 uncultured Acidobacteriota bacterium | reverse complement strand
GGCGCGATGTCTTTGGTGAACGTCACCTCGTCGTGGTCGGCCGGCGCGGACTCTCGCGCGGAGACGACGCCGGGCAGCACCACGACCAGCCCGGCCGCCAGTGCTGCACAGATACCAAACTTCACGCTCTTGGTAGGATGCGATCTCATGAAGGAACCCCTTGTCTGCCAGGGACACGACGTTGCCTGGACCGGGTACTTTGATCAGAATACGCCGCCCGCTGGACGATGTCTATGGGACCTAGGGCCAAGGACACTGACTAAAAGAGGTGTGCCATCTTCTAGCTGTCGAGGCGCCGGTCCGGCCAGGCGAGAGGTTCGTGGGGTCGGTTCGCGGCGAGTCGAGCCGGCGGGCGGCAGGCCCCACGCCCATCAGACCGCCCGGGCTGCTAGGGATACACATTGATGCCCAGACGTCCTGGCCCGCAGTCCAGACTCGACGTCCATGTGCGTGCCCTCCTCCAATGCGCGACCTGTCCCGATATGCACCGGCCCGCGGTCAGTGGAGGACCGGTCGTCAGCAAAGTGCTGCTCGTCGGTCAGGCGCCGGGTGACAAAGAGCCGAAGCTGAAGCGGCCGTTTGCGTGGACCGCCGGTCGCACGCTGTTTCGCTGGTTCGAGGAGAGTTGCGGCATCGACGAGGCAGCGTTCCGGTCGTCCATCTACATGGCGGCGGTCTGTCGGTGTTTTCCAGGTAAGAAGGCGTCCGGCGGTGACCGTGTGCCGTCACGTAAGGAGATCGCCAACTGCGCCGTCTGGCTCGAGGCGGAGTTCGACCTGCTCGCACCGGCGTTGGTGATTCCAGTCGGTAAGCTTGCGATCGAACAGTTCGTACCGTGCCCGTCGCTCGTCGAGGTGGTGGGGAGGGCGCAGCGGATCCGGTACGCCGGTCTGGAGACCGATCTGATTCCGCTCCCGCATCCCTCCGGCGCGTCGCCATGGCCCCGGATGGAGCCGGGGAAGACCCTGCTGGGACAGGCGCTACGCTTGATTGCCGCGCATCCGGCCCTGCGGGACATCATCAGGCGGGGATGAGCGCCGCGCCGTTCCGGGCACGACGCTCATTCCGCGAACATCTTCCAGTCAGCGACCCGGCGAGAAGCGTGCCGGCTGGCTACTTGGTATGCGAGTAGTCGGTGGGGCTCATGAAGTAGACCTCGGCGTTGATCGGCACTTCGTATTTGGTCCGAAGGGCCGTCCACGCCGGATCCGCCGCGAACTTGGCCCAGACGTCCTGCCGATGCGCGAGATCGCGATACGCCAGCATCCAGACCAGCGTGTTCGGATCATCGAGACGCTGCCACACCGCGATGACCTCGGCTCCGTGCTTCTCGAAGATGGAGACCTCTTCCTCGCGGAAGCGCTGATGCAGTGTATTGATGTCACCGCCGCGTTCCGTATTCGCCGTATACATGCGAATCTCGAAACAGCGCGCATCCGGCGCCACGTTTTTCGAGAACTCGGCCGACAGCTGCGCCTTTGGGCCGCACGGCGGCGGCGGAGTGCCCTGGGCCTGCGCCGTCCCCGCGAAGGCGAAGCCGATGATTACGGCGGCGAGAATCGCTCTTTTCATGCCTGTCTCCCTGTGAAATGGTTGGCGGTCCCCGCGACATCTCGGCTGTCGCGGCGGGGACCGGTTCTGAGGTACGCGTCGACAGGGCATTATAGGGAAGTCCTCCCTGTCCAGGAAGCCGATGTCAGGATTGTGCGCCTCGGATGATGACCGGAAGAGGTCCATCCATGTCTCGGCAGACATCTCCCCGTGACCCCGGTCCCAGCCAGTCGAGTTCCGCGGGGGAGGCTCGGCGACGGTGCTCCATCGGATGCAACCTGCATCTCAGCTGCCAGCCTCAACCGTAGACGAGGTCGATCCGGCCGGGGCAGGTGGCCACTGAGCAGGCGTCCCCCACCCGGTCAGCCGCCGACAACGTCTCCTCGAAGGGTGTGTCCTTGACTATCTCACCGTTCAACTGTGCGCCTCCCATGTCGACTCGATGTGGAGCAGGCCTTTGTCGACTCGATGTGGAGCAGGCCTTTGTCGTCTCGGTGTGGCGCAGGCCTTCAGGCCTGCGATCGCACGGCTAAAGCCGTGCGCCTCCGATGTCGCCTCGGTGCGCCACCCGCGCGGCGCGCCTGACGCGCGCGTCGTCCCGCGAGTTCACTCAAGCGTCGTGTGAGTTCCTCCAGGGCCTCGACCCGCGGGCAGGTCTCCGCCACATACCGCATCCAGTTCGTCAGGTAGCGGTCGAGCCAACGCTCATACGCGAGCCGAGTGTCTTCCGTGGACACCACCGCGAGCCCCCGCTCGGTCCAGATCTCGAAACGTCCCACCGCCAAGTCGAACAACTGGGTGCGGTACACCGTCGGGTCCAGCGTCACCTGCGCGGTGTCGGCAATACGGGCGTCCATCTCGCGAAGCCGGTCGAGGGCGGTGTCGGTTGCCGCGGCCCAGGCCGTACGCACGGGCGTGCCCGGGGGAAACGGGTTGCCGCCCTCGACGGGGTCACGGTGTGACCACCGCGGTTGGGCGGGACCGAGCGCCGCAGCTTTGGACATCCGAAAAGTATAGTCGGCCCGTCTTCCAGCGAGCTATTGCGTCGGCCGAGTGCAGGCTGTCCCCATGGGGCGACCTGCGCGCTCCGGCCACCAACAACGCCCAGTTCGTGGCGGTCGACCGGGTCAGGCCGCACGCCCCAAGACCGGAGGAGATGGCGCATCGTTGGTTTACAATGTGCGCTCAGTAGCTGTGGCAGGTAAGACGGACATCTCGCATCACCCCTGGTGCCTATGACAAAACTGGTGGCCCTGCTCGGGCTGATACCGGCCCTTGCGTTCGTGCTGTCATCGCCGAACGCGTTCCTCTCTTTCGCCAGCGCGCGCGCCGAAGCGCCGCCTCCGTTGCCGGTGTTGGAGGCCACCACCCGCTCGGCGCTCCTCCCCGCGCAGGAGCATGTCCACGAGCGGTATCAGGCCGATATCGCCGCCGTCCAGCGTTTCCGACCGACGCACCTTTTCTGGCGTCACATTTTCACGATTCCTGACGGCAGCATCATTTTCGGGAGCGCGGAGGATGGTCGGCTGCTGGCCACGTTTCCCACGCAAGGGAACTGGGCCCGCGAGGGCGTGTGGGAGGACGCTGGGTTGGAGAGCACGCTCGAAGGGGTACGCCTCCAGTCGCGATTGAGCCGTCGCCGCGATCAGGTCGAGGCGCTGCTCACGCCGATCGTGGGCGAGGTCGTCTCCAACCCGACGAGGGGGCGATTCCTGTCGCCGAACGCCGCGCTCTACGGCGGGTTCCTCGACCAGTGGGGGGCGATCTACGAGCGGTTCGGAGTGCCGTCCGAGATTGGATTGGCGCAGGCGGTCGTCGAGTCTGGTCTGAGCGGACGAGCCCGGTCAGGGGCGTCCGCCCTGGGGTTCTGCCAGTTTCTGCGACGGAATTGGAATCACCTGAACCGCCTCGCGCCGAATGTCATCGAGGCCTTCAACCAGACCACCCAGGCGCCGTACTGCGCGGCCTATCTCAGCATTCTGGCCACGATGTACGACAGCTTCATTCCGGCGCTCTCCGAGCATCACGCGGGCGGGGTCAACGTCGGGCGGACCCTCATCAACGGTGAGCGACTCGGTGGGGCCAATACCCGAGAGCGGTACTTGATGGGGTCGGAGTTTGCGCGGGACCTCAGAGACATCTCGGTCCAACGGTACAGGGATCTGTTTCGGACCTACGGTCCACGTTCGTTCCGGTATGCCGAGATGGTGTTCGGCAATGCCGTCAACGTGCAACAGTTGAGCCTTGAGACGGCGCAAACCCCGATTTTCGCCATGCGAACGTCGCGCTCCTTGCCCTTGAGTGAGCTTCGGCAAAAGACCGGGCTGTCCACCAACGAGCTCAAACGGTTCAACCCGGCGTTGGTCAAGCAGGTGCCGGCTCGCGCGAATCTCTATCTGCCCGAATATGTAGAGGAGTTCGGTCCGGACGTGTCGTTTTGGCATCGGCCGGCGACCCCGTCGTTTGCAGCCGCCCTCGACGAGTTTGTGCGACTCGAAGCGGGTCTGGAGCGCTGGCATGAGGCGTCGTTTGAGGGGACCCTGCGCCGGTTCCAGAAGCGGTTCGAAGACACCGGTACCGAGGAGGGCGCCGTGATGGCCACGACGCTGCGCTATGTCATTGGCGATCTCCGCACCAGTCGGCGGGCCGCCATCTTGTCGGAGTTCCGGACCAACGGGCGCATCTTGAACCTGTTCCAACGGGGGCTCGCGGAACTGCGCGTGGGGGCGTCCGGCGAGTAGTTCGGGGCG
>CALBET010000222.1 GCA_937888665.1 uncultured Acidobacteriota bacterium | reverse complement strand
GCGTCCATATTTCTTGATGACCTTCCAGAACCCGACCCGACTCAACGACCGGCCCCCGCGAGCGTTGATGAAGAGCTGGACCGACTCTCGCTCTTTCAGCAAGACCGGGCGACTGGACGCCAGGTAGCGGCGCACCCAGTCGGTCGCCACCCGGCCGATCGGCACGATGCGTTCCTTGGCGCCCTTCCCGACGCACGTCAGAAAACCGGCATCCAGCTGCAGCTCATCGATGCGCAGTGTGACCAGCTCGGTGACCCGCATGCCTGTCGCGTACAGCAGTTCCAGGAGCGCGCGGTCTCTCAGTCCGACCGCGGTCGAGACATCCGGCTGCTCCAACAGACGGTCGACCTCGTCGATGGAGAGAAACTTCGGCAACGACGGCCAGGCACGCGGGGCCCGTATGTCCTCGGCCGGACTGCCGGCCAGGTGTCCATCCAGGACGAGGAACTGGTAGAACCCCCGCACGCATGCCACGAGACGCGCCACCGAGCGCGGCGAGAGTCCTGACGACATCAGGTGACGGACGAACGCCTCCAGGTTGTGCCGATCCAGGTGCGCAACCGCGCGTTTTTCACCGTCGGCGAACGCGAGTAACTGGTCGAGATCATGTCGATAGGCCAGGATGGTATTCGCCGACACACGTCGCGAGACGCGCAACTCGTCGAGGTACCCAGTCGCGAGCCCACGTCCGTCGTCCATGTCCCTGTTCATTGCTTCGCGTATTTTGCGCGTTGTATACTCGTTTTGCGACACCGCATCTACGGGCGGGAGCGGCCTGCCTGTCGCCACCCCCCCCGACCGTCGTTCCGCGAGGTACGCCATGCATAGACCTGTCCCGACCCTGTCCGGCGTCCTGGCCTCGCTCGTGATCACCCTCGCCGGCGGATGCGCCACCCGAACCGCACCCTCCCTCGCGTCGTCGATGCCGGCGCCGGACGCGGCTGACTTCGAGACGCAACTCAGCGAGTATGTCGAGGTGCAAGAAGCGCTCGCCGCCGACCAGTTCGACGAGGCGAGAGCCCAGCTCGAAGAGTTCGCTCGCATTACCGACAGCGCGACCCAGGTGCTCGCCCTGCGGGCACTCCAGGCGGCCGACATCGACGCGCTGCGGGCCGACTTCAAACCGCTGTCGGAATCGCTGGTGGCCCAGGACCTGCCCCAGGGCTTCGCGCGGGCCTACTGCCCAATGTACGACAACGGCTCGTCGTGGGTGCAACGCGACGGTCCGGTCCGTAATCCGTATTATGGCGCGGCCATGTTGAGCTGCGGGGTCGTCGACGCGGCCGCCGGGGCCCACATGGACCACACCCCGCAACACGGCGGAACGGTGTTCATGGCGCCCGATGGATTCCATCATATCGAAGGGGTGTACCCCGAACCCGGCGTCTTTCGCCTGTATGCGACGGATAACTACCGGGCGGGCGTGGACGTCACCAGCTGGGCCGGTCGAGCCGTGACGGAAGAGGAGTACGACGAAAAGACCGACGAATTCGTGGAGGTGGCGGCGGTCGACCTGCGACCGAGCCCAGACGGCGCCTATCTGGAGGCGCGGGTCCCCGGGTCCGGCGAGACGACAGAGGTGACCGCCAAGGTGATTTTCGAAGAAGGCTTTCCCGCCGAGCGATTCGACTTCGTCTTCGCGAGCGTCTCGTCGGTTGCCGCGGACGCGTCCAAGACGCCGGCCGGTGTGAGCTCCGGAGGAGGCGCCCCGGACGCCGTCACACTCACGGCGCGGATCCAGCCGGACGTGCCAGACAACGCCAACGACATCGCGGCTGAGATCGCGTCGCGTGACAGACAGATTCAAGAGATGATCGGCCGCGGTGCGTTCACGGAAATCTTTATTCCGGCGTTGCAGGCCAAGGAGCTGGCGCTGGCGCTTCAGCAGCGTGCGGCCGACCTCCCGGTGGCGGCAAACAACCAGATCCGTATCGCGGTTCGGCATCTCGTTCGGGCCGCGTATCTCCTCGACTGGTATGGCGACCTGGGCAACAAGAACGACGTTGACGACGCCTACAGCGTGTTCCGCGCGTCGGTCGGTGAGATCGCCACCGTCTACGACATGCCGGCGGTCCCCTGATCTGCAGAGGGCCTTCCACCACGGGCTGCACGACGCGGGTGAATGTCGCGGGACTTTCACCACAGGCTGCTCGACGCGGTTCCCGCACCGGAGGAAGTGGATATGCGACGGTACACAGGAACGGCGGTCGGGCTGGCGGTCCTCGTTGTCGGCGCGCTGGGCACCAGCACCGGGGGCCACACCGCCATCAACTCCCGCTTCACCTACAACGAGCATCTGTTTCCCATCTTTCAACGTCAGTGCGGAAGCTGCCACGTGGAGGGCGGCGTCGCCCCCATGTCGCTCCTGACGTATCAGGACGCGTTCCCCTGGACGCAGTCGATCCGCGAAGAGGTGCTCGCCCTGCGGATGCCGCCGTGGAAAGCGGAAGATGGGTTCGGCGACTTCCTGAACGGACATGTCTTGCCGGCGCGCGAGTTGGACATGATTCTCGAGTGGGCGGGCGGGGGCTACCCCGAGGGACCACGTGACCAGCGCCCCACCGCTCCCGAGCCAGTCGATGGCTGGACGCTGGGCGCCCCCTCGGTCGAACTGACGCTGCCGGAACCGTTTTCCGTTGACGCCGCGACCAATGAGGTCGTGCGATATTTCACCCTGCCGACCGATCTCGGTGACGACCGTTGGATCACCGCGGTGGACGTGCGCCCCGGAAGCCGGGCCGTCGTCCGCCACGTGGCGGTGTATATCGACACGACCGGCCAGGCCCGCGCGCTTGAGGACGCTGACGGCGAAGCCGGGCCCGGCTTCGCCGCAGGGTTCGACGGCGACGAG
>CALBET010000221.1 GCA_937888665.1 uncultured Acidobacteriota bacterium | reverse complement strand
CGCCGGCATGTCGGAGTGCTCGACACCACGACCGAGCGCATAGGTCAGCAGCTTTTCCGTCAACGCGCCCACGAATCGATCGGGGCGACGCACGAGCGCCGTGCGCAGTTCAGCCACCCCGTCGAAGGCGGTCCCGTCAGGCAACACGCCTGAGGCGTCGATCGGCTTGTACAGCTCGTCCACCTCACGTGACCGCCCGATGGGGTCAAAACGCTCAAGTCCGAACCCCAGCGGGTCGATCATGGAGTGACAGCTGGCGCAGGCCGGATTGTCGCGGTGCACCGCCATGCGCTCACGCATCGAGGGCATGCGGTCTGCGTAGGCCCCGCTCTGCTCCGGCAGCGGCGGCACGTTGGCCGGCGGGTCCGGCGGCGGCGTGCCCAGGATGTTCGTCAGAATCCACTTGCCCCGGAACACGGGAGACGTTCGCACCGGGTGCGACGTAATCGTCAGGATACTCCCCTGCCCCAGCAATCCACCGCGATCACCGTCGGCGAGGGCCACACGACGGAAGTGGCTCCCCTGGATGCCTGGCATCCCGTAGTGACGCGCCAGCCGATCGTTGACGTAGGTGTAGTCGGCGGTCAGCAACTCGAGCAGACTGCGGTCCTCACGGACGATGCTCTCAAAGAAGAGCTCCGTCTCACGCCGGAAGGCCCGCCGCAGGCCATCGTCGAAGTCGGCGAACAGCACGCGTGACGGCTGCACGGCATCCAGATTGCGAAGCTGCAACCACTGGCCGACGAAGTTCTCAGTCAACGCCCGAGCCCGCTCGTCGCCGAGCATACGACGCACCTGTTGCTCGAGCACGGCGTCCCGCGACAACGTGCCGTCAGCCGCGACCTCCAGCAACACGTCGTCCGGCACGCTGCTCCAGAGGAAAAACGAGAGCCGTGACGCCAGTTCGAGGTCGCCCAACCGGTAGCTCGCCGCGCCGGCACCCGTGGCCGGGTCCGCCTCGACCCGAAACAGAAACTCCGGGCTGACCAACAACTGGTGGAGTGCGCGCTCGATGCCGGCCTCGAAATCGCCGCCTGCCCGCCCGGCGGCGAACGCGGTGCGCAGAATCTCCAGGTCGCCATCGTTGACCGGGCGGCGGAATGCACGACGAGCCAGCGACGACAGGATCGTCGTGACGCAGGACGCTTCGTCTCCCGAGTCTGGAGCGCCAGGGTCGCACAGGAAGATGCGCCGCCGGGCCGGTGTATCCCCGGGCCCGCTGACGTCGAACGGTCCCGTGATGGTGACGCTGGTCAGCCCGGGCAACGCGGGCCGGCTGACGGTCGGGTTGAAAAATGGCCGGCGAGGCGTTTCGGCAAGCAACGCCGGGGTCTTCAGGAACGCCACCCCGATCTGACGCGGCCCAGCGGCGATCGGCAGCCGGACTTCCAGGTTCTCGCCCATCTCGTTGCCGTCCAGATCGAGCGACGCCAACCCACGCATCATCCGGAACAGTTCGACCCGCTCGCCATCCACAGTGACTTCGAGCTGGGCCGCGTCGGCCACCCGCGACACATCGGCCCGCAACACATACTCGGCGTCGAGCGGGAATCGGTGGGTGATCAGGGCACCGCCGCGCGTCCCGTAGGGCAATCCGTCGATATGTCCGTCCTGGGGCAACGCCGGCGACACATCGTAGGTCTGGGCCACCGGTGTCGGCGGCGCGGTGCCGACCGCGGCGCGACTGATGCGGCGCGCCGCGGTCAGATAGCGCTCCATCAGCGACTCGGAGACGCGCAGGACCCCCGCGATATTGTCGAACCCGTAGCTCGCGCTATCAGCCGGCAGCAAGTCGTCGACATCGATCTCCAGCGCGAGGACATCGCGGACGGCGTTCCGGTATTCGGCTCGATTCAGGCGATGCAGCGTCTGGGTGCGGCCCGGATTCGGCCGGGCGGCGGCCGCGCGATCCAATTCAGTCTCCAGCCAGGATGACAGTGCGTCGTAGGTCGCCTCATCCGGGCGGGGCCGCCCGGATGGAGGCATGAGCCCAGCGCGCAGTTTCCGCACCACGCCTTCCCAGAGTTCGGCGTGCGCCCCCACGTCGGCCAGATCTGCGGTATCGAGCGCCAAGCCGGCGGTCAGCGTGCGTTCGTTGTGACAGCCGACACAGTAGCGGTTGATCGCGGCCTGGTGCGCATCGCGGGGAAGAGCGCCGGTCCTGCCGGGCTGTCGCGCGGCACCGTTGGGTGCGCCACCCACCTCAACGGCACGCAGGGGCGACCTCGGTGCGATGAGGCAAATCGCAGCGCCTACGACCACCAACGCGATCCTGGTGCGCATCAAATTCCTTATTGACCGGATACCGGCCCATGGTAGCCCAATCGACGCCCAGACCTGTAGCAACAATTCGCCGCGAGTCGTTCCCAATCGACGGCCTGAACCGCGGGCGGACCGACAAATGTCCGGCTTGTTTTGGTCGTCTTCGTTCTATAGTTCTCTGGAGACCGATACGGCGAATGAGCTGACACCGTCGCCGACACCGTGGCGGCGCTGAGACAAGGGAGAATTCTGATGAAGACGCGACACCGTGTGGCCGGCGCCCCGCTGCTGCTGATGGCGCTTGCACTGGTCGTGACTGCCAGCGCGCCGACCTTCGCGCAGGCACCCACTATGCCCGACGGACAGCCTGACATCCAGGGCGTCTGGACCAACTTCGACCCGACGCCGTTCGAGGCGCCGAACGACATCGACCTCGAGCGACTCGCGCCGCTGGCCGCCTGGTTCCCCGGCAGCAACCAGCCACAGCGTCCGCCGGCCGAACCCAATCCCGACGCTCGGGCCGCCGGCCCCGCCGGCCCCTGGGGTGATGGTCCGGGGGATGCGCTGCGCAACGAGCGCCGCATGTCCATGGTCGTCGACCCACCCAGCGGCCGCGTGCCGCTGCGACGAGAGGCCATCACGAAGCGGAACAACAACCTGATCAACCTGACGGACGGCTGGTTGACCCACACGCCGTGGGAGCGGTGCATCACCCGCGGCATCCCGGGCGGCATGTTCCCGGGCGGGTACGGCGCCGGCTATCAGATCATGCAGGTACCAGGCTACGTCGTGATTTTCTACGAGATGATTCACGAAGCGCGCGTCATCCCAATTATCGACCGACCGGCGTTGTCGGAGAACATCCGGCTATGGAACGGCGATGCACGGGGCCGCTGGGAGGGCGACACGCTGATCATCGAAACCGCCAACTACAACAACCAGGGGACGATTGGCACCAACATCGCCAGTCGTGGGGTCCGAGGCATCGAGCAGAGCGAGGCGCTGAAGATTGTGGAACGGTTCACCCGTGTGGATGCCGACACCATCAGCTATTCAGTCACCATCGAGGACCCGTTGCCATTTACCTCGCCCTGGACCGTGGCGATGCCGCTGAGCCGGGACTCGGGCTATCAGATTTACGAGTACGCCTGTCACGAAGGCAACTACGGCCTGGAAAACAGCCTCCGAGCCGGCCGCGCCGAGGACGAAACCACCGATCAGCCCTGAATTGGCCAGCTCTTGACGCACCGAAGACGGGGCCCTGCCTGGCCTCGTCTTCGGCGCCCATATCCGGCCACACCCGTACATCAAGGGTCACCCTCGGCCGCGCGGGAATTATTTCTTAATTTATTAATTGACAGATGCGACTAACCCTCGTATTGTGCTCTTAATTTATTAATAAATAAAACGGCTCAGGGCAAAACGAGGATGGCGCGAAAAAAATCGACAACGTTGACGG
>CALBET010000220.1 GCA_937888665.1 uncultured Acidobacteriota bacterium | reverse complement strand
TGCCCGACGCGGCGCTGAGACGAGGAAGTTGGCGAGTATCCGCTTGAAGCGCTGTTCATAGTTCCCGGCCGCTGGCGGTGCTCCGTGATTGTTGCGCGCGTGCGTAGCGTCGGGCCTGTTCTTGAGCCCACTGACGGTCCTCGTCGTTGAGGTCGTGTGTGGAGTTGCGGGCGTTGGTTTCTCGTTGGCGCTGCTGCTGCGCGGGGCTTGGGGTAGACAGTGCGGACAGACGGGGGTCGTCTTTCCAGGCGTCTCCGTATATCCCCACTGACGACCACAGGGCGATGGCCGGCATCGCGGGGCCTTGTAATCGGACTGGGGCGCACTGGTCCTGATCGAAGGCCATCACCAGAGTGCGGGTGGATAGGTCGATGTGATGCTCGGAGAGGTCCTGATACCAGAACGACAGCCAGCCGCCGTCGGGCCGGTTGCACATGACGCGCTGGTCGGTGGTCAGCACTGATGCGGGCCGGGTCAGCCGCCATTCTGGTTGGGATTGCTGGCTTGCCTGGCGGTTTCGTCGGGCGTCCGCGATGCCCTGGACGGCCATTGATCCCATCATCATCACTGGGTTATAGGCCATGACCGGTGCGCGGGCGCCGGGTTGCGCAGTGCGGCCGGGCTCCAGTCGGCTGTATTGGACTGAGGCGTGATTACGCACCGTTTCGCCAGGCTCCAGAAGCAGCCCGTGGACTGGATGTGCTGGGGGTTCGCGGCCCTGTCGGAGCGCCTGGGCGCATCCGTGTGTGTAGTCCCACCACGGGTCTTCTGGTGCGCGTTGGGGTGGGCCGCTGCTTCGGCCCAGGTCACTCATCGCGCTGCGAATCCTGGTGCGAGCCAATCTGTCATGTGATGTCCTGTCCTCCGCTACCGGCTCAGAGCGCGATGTCGCCGTGGCCTTCGTCGCGGTCTTGGTCGCGGCCTTCCTCTCGATCGCGGCACGTCTCGCGGTATGCCTTGGCGCGGTGCTTTGTTTTCAGCGCGTATGCGTACCGGTAGGCGTCGGCTGAGTCGTAGCCTGCGTCGGCGCACTTGGCTGGGGTGGGATTGAGGTCCAGTGACCAGCCGGGTTCCCGGCCGGTGATCCGCATCCGTTCGGCGGCTTCTTGTGCGGCGGCTTTAGCTTCGTCGCTTTGGGATTCCAACCGCAGCACGGCGGTGAGTTCTTCAAGTAGGGCACGTTTTTCGCCTAGTTCATCGCGGTGCTCAAAACTTTCGGTGGCGCTGCCGGTCAGATCAGCTAGTTCCTCGGTGAGGATTGCTTGGTGGGCTACTAGGCGAGTCAGATGCGCCGGAATGTCCTTGTAAATGTTCTCGGCGCGTTGGAGCAATCCGCGGGCCTTAGCGTCTCCCCCACCGATGGTTGTGTGACACGCTGCGGTCACCTCTCCTGCCGCGACGGCGATTTCGGTGGAGGGGGTCTCAAAGCTGAGATTCAGTGTGCCTGCAACATTTTCGCGGCGGGCGACCAGTGGCAATCCGTTGAGTGTGGCCACTGGTGCTGTCGCCCAGTGAGGCTTCATGCGTAGCTGCTCCCAGGCCTGTTGACAGGCTTTAGCGAAGGGCAGTGCGGCGTCTTTGCGTTCGGCGAATCCCTGATCGCCGATCTTGACTGCCAGTGGTCGGGCTGCGCGGTCGGCGATCTGGTCGACCATCGGTGTCAAAAGGTCGATGTCGGTCTGGCCCTTAGTGACTTGTCGTTTTGTCTCCTTGACCATCCGTTCGCGGCGGGCGAGGGAGTCAAAGTGTGCTCGTTCCAGTGCGTCAAGGCGGTTGACCTCATCGTTGAGTTTCACTTGCTGGACATATCGCGGGTCGCCTGTCGCGGCTGCTTTGGTCTCGGCGGCACTGGCGGTGAAATCGCCGCCGATGTCCTCAACCTCGGATGCGTCGACTTCGTTGCGTTTGATCTGCTCGATGAAAAGCGATTTGGCCTCAACTTTCTGCCACATGAACGTGTCGAATGACCCCTCAGTCACGTAGTTGAGGATTTCGATGGATTCGTTTTGATTGCCCTGTCTGATGACCCGGCCCTCGCGTTGTTCGAGATCGGCTGGCCGCCACGGGACGTCGACGTGGTGGAGTGCGACCGCCCTGGTCTGCACGTTGGTGCCGGTGCCCATTTTTTCTGTCGAGCCGATGAGCACCGAAACCTCGCCACGGTTGCACTGGTCGAACAAGCGCAGCCGGTCCTCTGCGGAGCGGGCCTCATGGATGAACCGGACCGCCGAGGGGTCCATGCCTTGTTCGACAAGGTCGTCGCGGATCGCGGAATACATCGAAAACGATTGCCCCTCTTTGGGGGTACCGCGGTCGCAGAAGACGATCTGTAAAGCTCCGGTACGTTCCATAGGTGCGTTGGTGTGCGGAGAGGTATAGACCTTGTCAGCGGTTTGGTTGTGAATCCGCATGATCTCCTCGGACACTATCCGCGACCGGGCCCGCTCGGGGATGGAGAGGTGGGCCAAACGAGGGTCGAGTGAGGCGTTGCGACCGTCGTTGCTGATTTTGAGTATGTTGTCGAGGTCCATGCGCTCGGGGTCAATGACCTTGGCTCGGTGTGCCAGATCGGTGATGAAGTCTTTGACCTCCTGGCTGGGGGTGATCGTGATGATTTTGCGTCGCCCGTCGATCAGCTTGGGCAATCTGATGCCTGTTCGCCCGCTGGCGACCTGATCGCGGGTAACCACATCGGTGAAGGCCGAAGATAATGCGAGCAGCTCCTGCAAGTTACAGAACTTGCCGACACGGGCCACCGGGCGCATTCCGGTCCCGGTGGAGTCGACCTCCACGGTGTTGACCGTGGCGGTAAATGTCGTTCCCCAGTCGTTGATGTTATTGGTCCCGCTGTCGGCGAGCAGATCAGGACGCAGATAGGACTGCATCACAAACAGTTCGCCGAGGCTGTTGGCGACCGGGGTGCCCGTGGCGAACGTGGCCACCCTCTCCACAACCTCAGATGCCGGTATTCCTGCGGCCAGGCCCTGATCGCGCCGACGCTGTCGCAGGACCATGAGTTTCAGATCAAGGTCGGTGGCCTTACCTGAGCCTTGGGGACAACTCAACTCACGCACCTGCGATATGCGCGTCTTGTTTTTGTAGTGGTGGGCCTCGTCGACAAACAGGTAGTCACAACCGGTCTGCTCAAAAGTGAGGCCGGTGTCCTTGCCGACCTCCTTCTGTAGATTCTCCAGAACCTTCTTCTGCCGCTTGAGTGCTGTCTCGATCATCTTCTTCGTTAGTGAATCAGTGGCACTGCGTAACTGTTCTTCGAGCGCACTGAGTTCACGCTGCTCGTACTCGCTGCGAATCTCGGGATGGACGTTGATCCGCTCGAAAACCGACTGCGGCACGATGACCATGTCCCAGTCACTGGATGCGGACTGCGCAGCGAGCCGGCGGCGACCCTCGGGATCGGTGCCTGCAGCGGACATCAGGATATTGGAGGTTGGATACCACCACTTCGCCTCGCGCCCAACCTGTTCGATCAGGTGGTTAGGAACGATGATCCACGGTTGTTTGACCAATCCGAGGCGCTTAAGTTCCATCGCGCCCATAAACATGGTCCCGGATTTCCCTGAACCGACAACATGGTCCAAAAGTACGGCGGGCTCAGCGATTATCCGTGCTACGGCGTTGCGTTGGTAGTAGTGCGGGGTGAAGCGCTGGGAAAGCCCTGGTAGCGAAAGTTTCGATCCATCATAGATCGGGGCGCGAAGGC
>CALBET010000219.1 GCA_937888665.1 uncultured Acidobacteriota bacterium | reverse complement strand
TCGTGCGTGGCGCGAAGGCGTGTCGTCAGCTTCGGGATGGGCCAGCACGTCGAAGGCGTGTGTGAGCAGCGCATCGCCGGCCAAAATCGCCACGCCGTCACCGTACACGACGTGTGCGGTGGGCCGCCCTCGGCGCACGTCATCGTCGTCCATGGCCGGCAAATCGTCGTGGATCAACGAGTAGGTGTGAATCAGCTCGACGGCGCAGGCAGCCGGCATCGCAGAGAACCACCCGATGCGGCGCCTCTGGTCGTGGCCGAGGCCGTCTCGGTCGGCTACGGCCTCGGCCGCGGCCAGGGTCAAGATGGGACGGAGCCGTTTGCCGCCGGCCAGAAGGCTGTATCGCATCGCTTCAGCGATGAGCGGAGGGCACGCCGGAGGCCTGGGTAACCCGGCGTCCAGCGCGGTCTCGATCGCGGTACGCCGACGGCGTAGGTAGTGCTCGAACCCCTGGGCATCGGTCACTCGTCGCTACCGTCCTCGAGCGAACGCGTCAGCGTGTCGGGCGCTGGCGTCCGCTCGCCCCGATCGTTCAATAACTCGATACGCCGCTCCGCGTCTTCGAGGCGCGAGTGGCAGTACCGAGAGAGCTGGACCCCCCGCTCGTAGAGTGCGAGCGACTGCTCCAAGGAGAGGTCGCCAGCCTCGAGTGTGGCGACGATGGTTTCCAGTTCGTCGATCGCCGATTCAAAGTCTTTGATGTGTTCTTCCATCGCCGTCATTCACTCTTTGCCGATCACTGTGCACGTCAGCTCGCCGCGCTGGAGTTTGATGGCCACGTCGTCGCCGATCGACACGCTGTCGGAATCTCGCAGAATCGCGGTCCGCTCCTGGTTCCAGCAGAGGGCGTACCCTCGCGAGAGCACCCCCAGCGGACTGAGCGCGTCGAGACGTCCGGTGACGTCGCCGACTCGACTCGCCAGATGTTGACGTCGGTGTGCCACGGCCGCACGCAGCCGCTCGTGGGCGGTCACCAGGCGGGTCTTGGTCGACTCGAGGCGCCGGCGTGGTTCGTGGGCCTCCAGCCGTGCTCGTGCCGCGTGGAGATGGCGCAGACGACCGGCCAGCATCACGCGGCCGGTGTCGGAGAGGGCGTGCGTCAACTCGGCCGTGTGCCGACCGCGCCCGGCGAGTCGGGCGGGCCAGGCCGCGAGGCCAGGGCGCCGGTTCAGCTCGAGGAGGCGAGTTCGTCGTCGGCCGATACGCTCCCCCGCAGACACGCGTAGCGCGCGGGTGAGTTGGTCGACCCGGTTCAGGAGTTCTTCGCGGCCGGCGACGACGATTTCCGCGGCGGCCGAGGGGGTCGGGGCTCGGACATCGGCAACCATGTCGCTCAGGGTGACGTCGGTCTCGTGACCCACCGCCGAGATGATCGGAACCGTGGCGTCCGCGATGGCGCGCGCCACCGGTTCTTCGTTGAAGGCCCAGAGGTCCTCGAGTGACCCGCCTCCACGTCCGACGATGATCACGTCCACGCCGGGGGTCCGCGACAAGAGGGTAATGCCGCGGGCGACCTGCGAGGCCGCGCCGTCGCCTTGGACGCGGGCTGGACGAATCACGACGTGCGCGGTGGGATGCCGTCGGGACAGCACTTTCAGGATGTCGCGTAGCGCCGCACCGTCGAGCGACGTGACGATGCCGATCTGCCGGGGTAGTAGCGGGAGCGGCCGCTTCCGGTCAGATGCGAATAGGCCGTCGGCTTCGAGTGTGCGCTTGAGCTGGTCGAACGCGACCTGCAGCGCGCCGACCCCTTGCGGTTGGAGATGCTCGCATACGATCTGGTATTCGCCCTTCGGTTCGTACACCGTCACCCGGCCGCGCGCGATCACCTTGAGCCCGTCCTCCGGCTTGAAGCGAAGGTATCGGACGGCCGAACGGAACATCACCGCCTTCAGTTGCGCGTGTTCGTCTCGCAACGTGCAGTAGAGGTGGCCGGTTTTCCAGAGACGGCAGTTGGCGAGTTCGCCCTCCACCCACACCTCTGCGTAGGTCGATTCCAACACTGAGCGGATCTGCGTCGTGAGCGCGGTCACCGTCACAATCTCGCGGGTGGAGGGGCTGCGCGGCGACGGGTCATCGAACGGGAGGCCTGGGGGGGCGCTCATCGCGGCGGTCTCTGGGTCGCCGTCGCCGCGAGGTCCGAGGGCGTGAGGCTGAGGCGCTCGATGCCTGTCGCGTGGCCGGTCGAGGCGTCCGCGGTCACCATCACGGCGTGCAGCCGCGGGTCGCCGGTGGCGGTGTCGAAGCGGCCCGGCATGCTGGTGAGAAATCGGTTGAGGACCACACGCTTGTCGACGCCGATGACCGAGTCGTGAGGGCCGGTCATGCCCACGTCGGTGATATAGGCGGTGCCACCGGGCAGCACGCGGTTGTCTGCCGATTGCACGTGGGTGTGCGTGCCCACCACGGCGGTCACTCGACCGTCGAGGTGCCACCCCATGGCGATTTTTTCCGACGTCGCCTCCGCGTGGAAGTCGACGAAGATGATTGACGCGTGCTCTCGAACCGCGGCGATTTCATCCAGCACCACCACGAACGGGTTGTCGAGCGGTGCCATGAACACGCGGCCCATAGCGTTGATCACACCGACCGAGTCACCGGAACGGGTCTTGACCACGATGTGTCCCGAGCCAGGTACGCCGGCGGGAAAATTGGCAGGTCTGATCAGGCGGGGTTCTAGCTCGATGTACTCCAGTGCTTCACGCTTGGCCCAGACGTGATTGCCCGTGGTCATCACATCCACACCGTGGTCACGGATGGCGTCGCCGATCTCGCGGGTAATGCCGCTGCCGCCAGCCGCGTTCTCGACGTTCGCCACGACCAGGTCGACTCCGTGTCGCTCGACAAGGGTCGCGACCCCGTCCCGTATCAACGCGCGGCCCGGTTTTCCGACGATGTCACCGATGAACAGTATTTTCACAGCGAGTAGCTAGTCCCCTGAAACCGTAATTCGCAACATAAGTCGTCAGCGGGGTATCCCGCCTGGATGCGTTGTTCCGCGCGGTCACAAATACTCAATTTGCTCCCGTGTCACGCTTTTTCAGCCGGGCGCCACGCTACCGACTTATACAGTGAATCACGATCACAGGACACCAGGTCCTTTCGGGCGCCGGTTTCTTGCCGAGCGTCGTGTCCATGATCTCACAGGGGCGACCTCTGGGCGACCTCTGGGCGACAACATCGCGGTGTCGC